>CANIYR010000001.1 GCA_947471825.1 Phycisphaeraceae bacterium
CACGGTGCCGGCAAGTCGTACCTGGGTTTCATCCTGCATGATTTGTGCCTGAAGGCGCGCAAAGGCCGGTCGCGGGTGGTGGGCATCGAAACCCGCGCCGAACTGGTGGCCAGTTCGCGCGCGCTGGCCGCGCGGCTGGGTTTCGCCGGCATGGAATTCCTGCATTTGCCCGCCGCGCAGGCCGCCGCCGGCGTCGCCGGGCCGGTGGATATCGTGACCGCCCTACATGCCTGCAACACCGCGACCGACGATGCCATTGATTTCGCCTTGGCCAAAGGGGCGCAATCGGTGGTGCTGGTGCCCTGCTGCCAGGCGGAAGTCGCCACCCATTTGCGCCAAAGCAAGGCCCGGATGGACGGACATCCCTTGGGTGAGTTGTTCCGCCACGCCCTGCACACGCGGGAATTCGGCAGCCATCTGACCAATGTGCTGCGCTGCCTGCGGTTGGAGGCCCACGGTTACCAGGTGACCGTCACCGAATTGGTGGGATGGGAGCATGCGGTCAAAAACGAGTTGATTGTCGCCAGGCGATCCGCCGCGCCGGAACAATCCGGCAAGCGTGCCGCCATGCAATTGCAAGCGTTGCTCAAGCAGTTCAAGTTGGAGGAAATGAAGCCGCGGTTTGCGGTGTCCCAGGTTCTGCAGGCATGAAAAAACCAAGGGGGCGGGCCATCGGCCCGCCCCCTTGGTTTTTTCATGCCTGTGCCGGTGCGCCACCGCCGGTTGGAGACTGCCCCCCGCCACCGCCTTTGCGCTTTCTGCGCCGCCGGCGTTTTTTGCGGCCGCCTTCGCCGGGCTGCCCGGGCTGGCCTTGCGGCTGGGCGCCGCTTTCGGGCGTGTCATCGGATTCATCGCCGTCCTCCCCGCCATCTTCGACTTCAAGCGCTTCAACGTCCGCCATCCATGGGGCCTTGGGGGCGGGCGGTGGCGGTTTGGGCGCCTGAAACTTGGGTTGAAAGGGGGGCAGGATCGGCTTCGCGGCCGGCCGGAAGGCCGGTTTGGCCGGCGGCGGGGGCGCATCGTCTTCATCGTCGTCGCCATCCTCGTCATCGTCCATTTCGCTCGCCCGTTGGCGGACGATTTGCGGCCCATGGATGTGGTGCGGCGTGAGGCCGGAGGGGCCGTGCCCGCCGCCCTGCGGTTGCACCGGGTCCATGATGCGGCCGTTCATCCAGGTGCCACCGTAGGCATAGTCCGGATTGGTGTCGCAGAAACGCGCCCAGCAGATGTCGCAGATCATGTACCACACCGGCGCACGGTCCAGGCGGGCGCGGGTCAGAAGCACGCAAGGCGTCATGCATTTGGAACACTGCTTGGTGCGGACCCGGCGTTTTTTCTTTTTCGGGGCAGGCGGTGGCGGCGGCGGGGCCGTGGCGGCCGCCCCGCGCGGACGAAAGGAGCCTGGGCCGGTGGCCGGGCGGTCGGCGAATTTGCCGGACGGCCCAGTGCCCGGGACGGGTGCGCCTGATGGGCGGCTGGGGCCGCCCTGCGGGGCCGGCTTGGGCGCGGCCGGCCGCGGCGGCGGCACCGGGCGCTGGGGGGGGCGCTGCCCCGCCGGCTGGCCGGGGGAGGGTTGGGGGGCGGGCGATGGCGTGGTGGGTTCGGGCATTGCGCAGGCATGATAACAGCCCCGCCCAAGCGGCTTTTTGGCGTTACGCTTTCATACTTTTCGCCTGCTTGGGCGCCCATGCGGGCCGCCTGCGAACTCCACTTCGGGACATTGCCATGCTTTTTGCCGACGGACACCTGGATCTCGCCATGAATGCCATGCTTTATGAGCGCGATCAGACGCTGCCCATTGAAGCCATTCGCGCGCGCGAGGCCAACTTGCTTGCGGCGGACAAAAAAGAACGCGGCATTTGCACGGTGTCCTTCCCCGAATTGCGCGCCTGCGGGCAGGGCGATCCGGTGATTGCCTGCGCCACGGTCATCGCCCGCTGCCGCCCGTGGGTGGCGCCCGAGCGCCTGATCCGCCGCGATGACTTGGATTTTTGCCATGCGGACCAGGCCCATGCCGCCGCGATGGCGCAAATGGCCTATTACCACCTGCTGGAGCGGCGCGGGGAAGCGCGCCTGCTGCGCACGCAAAACGACCTGGCCGACCACCTGCAAAACGGCGCCGGCCGGCTGGCTTTGCTCGTCATGATGGAAGGCGCCGATCCGATCACCACCCCGAATGAGTTGGCATTCTGGCACGCCCAGGGGCTGCGTTGCCTGAGCCTGGCCCATTTCGGCCAGTCGCGCTACGCCGCCGGCACGCCGTCCAAAGATGCCGCCGCCCGCGCCGAGATGAAGGACGGTCCGCTGTCGCCCTTGGCCGGGCCGCTCCTGGCCGAGATGGCCCGGCTTGGCGTGATCCTCGACATGACCCACCTGGGCGACACCAGTTTCGCGCAGGTGGCGGAACTGGCGGAGCGGTTGCCCGGCCTCAAGGTTTGCGCATCCCACAGCGCCTGCCGCGCCATCACCCCGGGTTACCGCCAATTGAGCGATGACCAGCTGAAATTCATCCTCGCGCGCGGCGGTGTCGTCGGCTTGCCCATGCACCGCGAAATGCTGCGGCAGGGTGGCCGTGCCGGCGATGTGGGTCTGGCGCAGGTGCTGGCACATTTCAACCATGTCTGCGTTTTGGCCGGCAATGCGCGGCAGGCCGGCATCGGCAGCGATTTGGACGGGGGCTTCGGCACGGAACTCACCCCGGTGGAAATCCAGCGCGCCGGGGATCAGGTGAAACTGGCCGACGCCTTGCGCGGCGCAGGGGTTGGCGAGGCCGCCGTGCGCGGTTTTCTCGGCGAAAACTGGGCGCGATTCTGGGGCGGCGCGCTGCCGGCATGATGCGCGGAGCCGTTTCTTGGGCATGAAAAAACGCCCGCTTGCAGGCGGGCGTTTTCCTTTTTCAAGCGGTTTCATTTGCGATCGAACTGCGCGTCGAACACGATGTTGGACGGCGGGAAGTCCAGCTTCTTCACGAAGGCGCAGGATTCGGTGGCGCCGAATTCGCGGTCCATGCCGCCGTCTTCCCATTCCACGCTGAGGGGCCCCATGTACTTGATGTCGTTCAAGGCACGGATGATCTTCTCGAAGTTGATGTTGCCGCGGCCCACCGACTTGAAGTCCCAGAAGCGGTTGGGCTGGTGGAAATCCACATGGCCGCCGAACACGCCGGCTTCGGTCGGGGTGGCGCTCCAGGCCACATCCTTCATGTGCACATGGAAAATGCGGTCGTGGAACTTGCGGATGAAACCCACATAGTCCACGCCCTGGTAGCCGAAGTGCGAGGGGTCGTAATTGAAACCGAAGGCCGGATGGTGGTTGACCGCCTTGAGCGCGCGCTCGGCGCTGGCGATGTCGAAGGCGATTTCGCCGGGGTGCACTTCCAGCGCGAATTTGATGCCGAGTTTCTGGAATTCGTTGAAAATCGGCGTCCAGCGGGTCGCAAAATCCTGGTACCCGGCGTCGATCTGGCCGGGCAAATTCGGCGGAAAGCTGTAGACCAGGTGCCAGATGGAACTGCCGGTGAAGCCGTTGACCACCGGCACGCCCATGCGCTTGGCGGCATGCGCGGTGGCGATCACTTCGGCGGCGGCGCGCTGGCGCACGCCTTCCGGCTCGCCATCGCCATAAATGGCGGGCGGCAAAATCTGCTGGTGGCGCGCATCGATGCGGTCGCACACGGCCTGGCCCACCAAGTGGGTGGAGATGGCGAAGCATTTGAGGCCGTATTTGGCGAGCAAGGCCTTCTTGGCGTCGCAATAGGCTTGGTCCGCTTTGGCCACTTCAAAGTGGTCGCCCCAGCAGGCGAGCTCAACGCCGTCGTAGCCGAAGGCCTTGGCCTTGGCGAGCAGGGTTTCGAGCGGCAGATCGGCCCATTGGCCTGTGAACAGGGTGACGGGACGGGGCATGGGTGGGCTCGTGGGGTTAGAGGGAGAAAGAAAAGGTGTGTGCGACACATGCCATGAACAGCCCTAAAATCATCAAGCAACCGAAAGCTGATGGCTGGGTGCATGTGAAGACCAAGGCGTCCCATTGGCAGTTGAAGCATCCTACCAAACCGGGGCGGGGCACGGCACCGCATCCGAAAAAAGTCTAATCCTCTTCACCCCTGTCGCTTCCTTTCGCAGCCAATCAGTTAGAGTGCGCTTGCCAAAGGCATTGCTATGAAATCCCTTTTTCATCTCAAAATTCCGCAGCTTCCTTCCATGGTGAAGCTTGGTGTTTGCTTGCGTGTCGAGCACACGCGGCAGGGGCTGTCTCAAGCGCAATTGGTGGTTTCCCATGCATGAATTCTTAGATGCCCGCGCCATTGACAACTATGAGTTCATTCCGCTGGGATCGAACTGCAATGTCTCGCATTGGCTGCGTCGACGCAGTTTGCGCAAGAATGCGTATCCGTTTGATTGGAATGTCGCATCTTTGTCCGCAGTGTGCGACCTGCTGGAAAGCGATTTCTCTGGGTTTCTCGCGCAGGAAAACCTGGCCTACCTGGATCCAGTGCCTCGATTGCTGTTTGAGGAGAGCGACGCTGCGGCGCTGAAGGTGTCGGAGGAGATCATCACGCCGGTGGTGTGTCGTCGCCATGGGCTGCTTTTTCCACACGATTTTTCTAAGGCGGGAGCCGCCGAATGGCCCGCAGTCCAAGAAAAATATGCCCGCCGGATCGCCAGGTTCCGGGAGGCGCTGGCCGCTCCAGCCGTGAAAATGCCGGTGTTTGTCGCGGTGAATGCCCCGCTCAACGCCTGGCAGGAGGAGAGATACCGGTTGGCCGGCGTGGTGGCTCCGGACATGTCGCCGGGGTGTTTCCGGACGGATTTCGAGCGGCTGCGCACCGTATTGGCCGCCCGGCTTGCAGGGCCGTTTGTTGTGGCGACTCTGGACGAAGTGACGGCGATGTTTCCGGAGCGAAAGGGAGTTGCAATGGAGGCTTGGCGGAAGTTCAGAAATATTTTCAAAAGTCCATAGAACGGCGACTCTCGCCAGCTGTTTTGAAAACCCCCACGCACATCCCCCTGCCAAAAGAGTGCGTTTCAAAGGGCCGCTTTGCCATTCCCGGCATCCGCTCTCGGACCCTCTTGGAACATCCTGAATGACCGGTTAGCGCCCGCATCACCGGCAACGCTGCAGCCAACTGCGGCAAGCCGTGGCACCAATGCGCACGCGGTGTGGTGGCCGTGGTGGCGCCCAATTGGGAAACGCTGCCGGCGAAAGGCTTGGTTGAAAGCGGACGAAAAGTCAGCGTCGAAGGGACGCTGCTTTTGTTTGTGAAGCCGGAGGTGGGGTGCGGCAGTGAGGGGGCGCTCCAACTCAGTGTTCAACTTCCACCCAGGCCGCGTTGGCCTTGGTGGACTTGATCACCGCATCAATGAACGCCATCCCGCGGATGCCGTCTTCAATCTTGGGGAAGTCGTTTTCGATTTCGGTTGGCACGCGGCCTTCGCCCTTGGCGCGCAGGGTGCCGGCGAAGTTTTTGTAAATGGTGGCAAAGGCTTCCAAATAGCCTTCCGGATGGGCCGGCGGCGTGCGGGTGGCGGCGGCGGCGGTGGCACCCAGATAGCCCATGCCGGTGCGGTAGACCTGCATCGGCTGGTCGAGCCACTTGACCAGCATGGTGTTGGGCTCTTTCTGATGCCACTCGATGCCGCCCTTTTCGCCCCAGATGCGGATGTTGAGGTTGTTTTCCTCGCCCACGGCGATTTGCGAGCAGTGCAGCACGCCCTTGGCGCCGCCTTCGAAGCGCAGCAGCATGTTGGCGTCGTCGTCGAGCAGGCGGCCTTCCACAAAGGTGCTGAGATCGGCGGCCAATTCCTTGATCTTGAGGCCGGTCATGTATTCGGCCAGGTTTTCGGCATGGGTGCCGATGTCGCCCACGCAGCCGGCGGCGCCGCTTTTGGTGGGGTCGGTGCGCCAGGCCGCCTGTTTCTGCCCGCTTTCCTCGAGGCGCGTCGCCAGCCAGCCCTGCGGGTATTCGACCACCACCTTGCGGATCTTGCCCAATTTGCCGGCGGCGATCATCGCCTTGGCTTCCTTCACCAGCGGGTAGCCGGTGTAGTTGTGGGTCAGGCCGTAGGTGAGCCCCGTCTTTTTGACGAGCAGCGCGAGTTCCTTGGCCTGTTCCGTGGTGAAGGTGGCCGGCTTGTCGGAGAGCACATGGAAACCGTTTTCAAGCGCCAGCTTGGCCGGGGCGAAGTGCATGTGGTTGGGGGTGACGATGGAAATGAAGTCCATGCGCTGGCCCTCGGGCAGGGCTTTCTCCTTGGCGATCATTTCCTCAAAAGAGCCGTAGCAGCGCGACTCGGCCAGGAAGAAATCACGGCCGGAGGCTTTGGACTTTTCAGGGTCGGAAGAAAAGGCGCCGCAGACCAGTTCAATCTGGCCGTCGATTTGCGCCGCGATGCGGTGAACGCCGCCGATGAAGGCACCGCGACCGCCGCCGACCATGCCGTAACGAATTTTTCTGCTCATGTTGAGTATTGGAAAAGAGGAAATGGGGAGCGGGAAGGCCGTAGTTTAGGCTGGCGGGGCGCATGCGGACAAGGATGGGGGAGTGCAAAATTTGTCCAGTAAAATCCACAAAAGACGGCGATTGTCATACATATTGGGGCCGCATGGCCGCCCGTGACATGCTTACCCATGGGTGTTGGCGGCATCCGCCATTGATTATTTTTATTAACAAGGGATTGACACAGTTCCCCACAACCTTACAATCTTCACCTGTTTTAGTATTCCCACCATCCTTTCTTTTGGAGAAACCCCATGAAGCTGTTCGCCCTCATCGCCGTTGCCGCCCTCACCATCACCTTCGTTGGTTGCGAAGAAGCCAAGAAGCCCGCGACCCCGGCCACCCCGGCTGCTCCGGCCGCCCCCGAAGCTCCGGCTGCTCCGGCCGCTCCGGCCGCTCCGGCTGCTCCGGCCGCCAAGTAATTTTGGCTCCGCGCCAAAAAAACGCCCCGCATCCGTGCGGGGCGTTTTTCATATGAAGGCCAATCCATGAAACATGCCGACTGTCACACGCCGCCCTTCGCCGTCCTGCGCCATCGCAGGGTGCTGGTCACGCTTGCATTCCTCTGTTCGGTGGGATTGTTGACGGTGGCAGGCATGGGGGTCTGCGACCGGTGGGTGGTGACACCCGAGCGGACTTCGTCATGGATGGCTGCGCATCCGTTGCGTGCCGACATGCCGGCGGTTGAGCGTTCCGCGCGTTGCGCATCCTTGGCGGAGCAAGTCAACCAATTGTCGCTGGCCCAGCGCCAGGATCCCGATTTCAATGCGGCCTTGAATGCGTACCAAGGGGGCATGTCGCAGGCGGAGTTGGCCGATTTTTATGACCTTTGCTTCGCCCGGAGCATCGGCCAGATGATCAAGGTCCTCAATGCCATGACCCCGGCCCAGCGGCAGTCCTTGCTGGAAAGGGTGCTGCAGGACAAGCCAACCCTGCTTGGCCGAGGCGGCAACTTCGCCGGCGACGGCCGCTTGTCGGCCCGTGAGCAGGACAAAATGATCAAAAACGGCCTCGAACTGTTCATGAAGGATGCAACCCCGGCCACGCGGATGGACGTCATCCCGCTGCTCCTGGAAATGCAGGTGCGCATGCAAAGGGGGCGTTTGTGGTGAACGCCATCGAGATTGCCGGTCTTTCCAAATCCTTCAAGGGCCGGCCGGCGGTCATCGGCTTGGATTTGTGCGTCAAGACCGGCACGGTGACGGGCTTGCTCGGCCACAATGGCGCCGGCAAGAGCACCACCATCGGCGCACTGATCGGGTTGGTGCAGCCGGATTGCGGCACCGTTCGCGTGCAGGGGCATGACGTGCTGACGCAGCGCAAGCAGGCATTGGCCAAAGTGGGGGCCATTTTCGAATCACCGGCCTTCTGGCCTTACCTCTCGGGCTGGCAGTGCCTGCAGGGGCTGCTGGCTTGTTCCGGCGTGCGCCTCCCGCGCGCGCAGATTGAGGAAACCGTGGCCTGGGTGGGTCTGGCCGACCGCATCGGCGACCGGGTGGCCACCTATTCGCACGGCATGCGCCAGCGGCTGGGCCTGGCCCAAGCCCTGCTGCCGCAGCCGGAGCTGCTGATCCTGGACGAGCCGACCAACGGATTGGATCCGCGGGGCATCCACGAGATGCGCGGCCTCATCCGCCGTTTGCACACCGAGCGCGGCATGACCCTGCTTTTGTGCTCCCACATGCTGCATGAAGTCGAGCAGATCTGCAGCCATGTGGCGATCCTGCACCAGGGCCGCAAGGTGCATGACGGACTGGTTTGCGACACCCTGGGGGATGCGCGCCGGGTGCGCATTGAATGCGACCGCCCTGCGGAGGCCGCCGGTTTGCTCGCCCGCCTTGGGCTTGCCGAGTCCGTCGGCGGAGAGTCCTTTCACTTGCTCAATGGCCATGAACCGGCCGATGTCGCGGCCGCCCTGGTTGGCGGCGGCTTCCGCGTGCAGGGGCTGGCCCGCGAGCGCACAAGCTTGGAATCTTTTTACATGGGTCTTACGGGCGGCGACGCCGGAGGAGGTGCGGCATGATGGCGCTGTTGTTTCATGAGTTGCGCAGGCTGGCCATCCGTCCGCGCACGTGGATTGGCTTCGGCGTTTTTTTGGCGCTGGAGATCATTTTTTTTGCGATGCTGCGCCACCCGGAAGTCCAGCAGGCTTTCAGCCGGTTGCTCACCAGCAACGGCCTTGATGACACGCGTTACGCCCGGGGCATGACCCTGGCGCTCATGAGCGTCATGTTCACCTTCGTCATGATCGGCTCCCTATACATCACGCTGGTGTCCGGCGACATTGTGGCCAAAGAGACCGAGGAGGGCACCATGCGCCTGATCCTGGCCCGGCCGGTGTCGCGCCAGCGCATGCTTTTGGCCAAGATTTTCGCCTGCACGCTGCACACCACCCTGCTCGTGGTGTTCATGACCGGCACATCCCTGCTTTTGGCCCGGCTTTTTTCCGGGGCATGGGGCGGCCTGTTTTTCTTCATGCCCGAGGCGAAGGTCGTGGCTTTCCACGACGGCGCCGAGGCATGGAAGCACCTGCTCATCGCCTTCACCCTGCTCGCCCTGAATGCCCAACTGATTTCAGCGCTGGCTTTTTTCTTCTCATGCTGCAACATCAAGGCCGCCGCGGCGACCATCCTGGCGCTGTCCTGCCTGTTCATTGATTTCGTGCTGGCGCAGATGCCCTGGTTCGAATCATTCCATGTCTTTTTCCTGTCGTGGAATTTCGACGCATGGCGGCGGGCCCTGTGGGATCCCGCCCCGTGGGCCCTCATCGGGCGCTCGGAGTGTTTGCTGGTCGGCCTGACCCTGGCTTTCTACGCGCTGGGGGTGGCGCGTTTTTGCAGCCGGGATTTGAAGAGTTGAACCCGCGGCCTGCCATGGCATGCCCATGCCTCACCGGTAAACAAACCAGGCGGTGGCGGTGCAGTCCCGGTCGGCGCTGACCCGCACCCAGTGGGCGGCAAAGTCGGCGGGGAACGCATGGTTCAGTTCCTGGCCGGCCTTGAGCTTGAAAGTCATGACTTTGTGGAATCCGCTGAGCAGGTCGAAGTCCGCCTCCAGCGTCACCGTGCAATCGCGGTTGGCCAAGAGGCGCAGGCTTTTTTGGTCGTAGCCATTCATCAAGTACGGGTCAGACGGCACGCCGGCTTTGACCGCGCTGTCCTTCCACGGGCCGCCGGTGCCCACCGGCTTGCCCAACTGCCACAGGTCGTCGATCGCGCCCAGCCACAGGGCGGTCTTGCCATCGGCCGATTTGACCACATGGTCCGAGGCCGGCGCCGCCGGATTGACGCCGGAAAGCACGAGCAAGCCGCGCCAAGTGGCGTAATCCATGATTTGCTTGTTGTGGGTGCAGACCGGCTTCATCTTGGCGTACAGCGCGGGCTGGCCGACCACCCAGAACGGCACTTCGTAAAAAGTGCCGTGGATGTTGGCCATCAGGCGCTCCGAAAGGATTTCGCGGTGGGCGCGCGGGGTGCCTTGCGCAAACGCCTTGTCAAAGGCGGCGTCGCCCTTGGGCAGGCGCAGGGTTTTGCCTTCGGAATGGAGGATCACCGAGGCGCCGTCCACGCTGAAGGACGCTTCCGGCTTGAGGAAGTCGCGCAGCGGCGTCCGGGGGTCGGCCAGGCCCTTCTTGTTGCCCCAGGCGGCGGAACCGAGGACGGCATCGGCGACGGTCTGCTCTTGGGTGGCGGGCACGAATGCGAGGCTGAGCTCATTGAGTTCAAGGGCGCCGCCGCCGGCATTGAAAACGCCAAGGTTGCGGTTGATGCGGTTGGGGAACAGAAGCGGCGCGCTGACCGGATCGGTGCTGGCGGCGTCGGGGATGGCGGCGAACAGTTCGCGGCCCTTGCCGCCTTCGTGCCTGGGCTCGTTGCCGAGCTGGAAGCCGACCGAGGCGCGGCAGTCAGCACTGGACCTCACGCGTATCCATTGCGCTGGCGGCAGGCTCAGGGTGGCGCTGCCGCCGGCGGTGACATCCACCGAGCCGGCGGGGGTCCACTTTCCGTCGCCCTTGGCGTCGATTTCAAGGCTGAAGCGGGTGGCCGCATCGGCGCTGAAGTGGCCCAGGCGCCGGGAGAACCCGTTGATCAGGAAGGGCGTGGAGTCTTCGCCGGATTTGACCGCGTCATGGGCCCAGATCGAGCCTGCGGCACTGGCTTCGCCCCAGGTGGCCAGGTCGTCATAAGAACCGAACCACAGGTTGGATTGCGGCTGGCCGCAGAGCGGATTGCCCTGGATCGAGGCTTCGTCGCAGCCCAGGACCAGCCGGTCGCCCCACTGGCAGAAATCCGGGATGTAGCGCAGGTGGCGGCCGATCGGCGTGATGCCGGCGGTGCGGCCGGGGGCGAAATCCTTGGGGAAGTCAAAGAACAGGCCGTGCATGTCCATCAGGCAGCGGCCGCCGCCGATCTCGCGGATGCGCGGCCATTCGGTGAACCAGCCGTGGGCGGCGTCGTTGTTGAGGCAGCCCTTGGGCAAAAGAAAGCAATGAAACATGCCGTCCTTGAGCACCTGCAGGCGCACCGCCCGTTTGTCCCAGCCGATGGTCCACAGCGGCAGGTCGCGGCCGGCGGCCGTCGGCGCGATGCCTTCGGGCCCGGTGATGTCGGTGTATTGGCGCTGCTCGACGATTTGCCAGGTTTTGCCGTCAAAGGTGGCCAGGCAGCCGCGGTCCTCCGGGCCGAGCGTACCCGGGTCGGCGACCTTCCAGTCCTTCTTCGGATCAAGGGCGCCGCTCTTGCCGTTGTTGGCCACCACCAGCAAACCCTGCGCGCAGTAAGCGCCCTTGCCGTGTTCGCCCGGGACGGGGTTGTGGAACAGTTTGGTCACCGCCAGCGACCGCACATCCACCTCGTAGAGCATGCCCTCCATGTCGTACATGTAGGCCTTGTTGGCCGGGTCGGAGAGGTGGCGCGCCCAGGCGGTGACGCGACCGGGCATATCCTTGACCGGGATGACGCGCAATTCGCCCTTCTCGCTGATGGCGTAGTGGCCGATGAAGAGCTGCTTCGACTCAGCGTGGATCATGCGGCCGGCCGGGGTGCCCCCGACGGACTCCGAGCGCAGGATCATCTTCTTGTTTTCATCGATTTCGTAGAGTTTGTGCTGAGAGCCGTGCGGCTGATGGGGCGCATAGGTCACCATCCACAGTTTGCCCGCCCAGGGCACCAAGGCACCGATGCCGCATTCCTCGTGTCCCGCGGCGTTGAACAGGCCGTCGGCGCGGCTTTGGGAGTAGGCGGTCAGGTGCGGATAGACGCCGCTGATCTGGCGGGTGCCGGAGGACGAGGTGATTTCTTCGCGGCCATTGACCATTCCGGTGGTGACGGTGGCAGGGCTGTCGCCCGCCGCGGCGACGGCGGCGAAGAGCGAGAAAAGCAGGGCCGGGGTGGCGTGGCGCATGGGATTTTGGAGGTGGCGTCGTGCGGCGGAGGTCTTACGGATTGGCGGACGGCGGCAGCACGCCACGGGTGATCTTTTCGCGCAGTTCCGGCAGGGCCTTTTCATACACCCCGCGCGGATCCAGGTGGTTACGCTTGGCAATGCCGGCGGCCAGGCCCACCACCTCGCCCATCATGCCGCAGGTGCGCATCACGCGCACGGCCCCCAGCGCTTCGTGGGTCACGCTGATGTCCCGGCCGGCCATCCACAGGTTGGCGATGTTGCGGCTGTAGAGCGCGCGGTAGGGCACCCAGTACGGGCCTTTGTAGCGGTATTGGGCCGACTCGGTGGCGCGCGAGATGAACGGGTCGGCGCCGTTGGCGGTCTTGTAGGCGGGGTCGGGCAGGTGCAGGTCCAGGTGCCAGGTGCAGGGGAAGGCGGCATCCGGGTAGGCCTTGGCTTGGCGGAAGTCCTCGCCACTCACGATGACATCGCCCAAGAGGCGGCGCGATTCGCGTTTGCCGGCGATGAAGGCCGCCCAGGCAAGCTGGCTGTCGGGGTAGGCGCCATCCACATTCTTGAGGGCATCCCAGGCGCCGTACATGGCGCGCAGGTTCTGGTCGCGCATCAGTTCCACTTCATTGATCGGGTCGCGGTCGAAGCCGGCTTCCCAGAACCACGAGCCCAGGTTGCGGGTGCCGGCCGGCTCCCATTGGCCGGCGTGCTTGCCGCGGCCCGGGAACGGCGTCTCGGTCAGATCCACCGCCCATGGGCAGCGCGGGAAGGCCACGGGCTGGGGTGTCCGGGCCGTCTCTTTCGAGAGCGGCTCGTCGAGGTCCTTGCAGTCGCAGCCCAACTGCTGGGCCCACGGGTTGCTGACGCCCATGTGGCCCTCGGGCGTGATTTCAAAATCGGCGCCGGCCATGGCCCCCACGCAGGCGTCGCCGGTGGCGTCCACAAAGTGGCTGCCGCCGATTTGCAGGCGCCGGCCGCTCTTGATGTCCTGCGCGGTCACCGACTGGATGCGGCCGCCCTTGGCGGCCACCGCGTTGACGCGCATGCCGGTCAGCAGGTGCAGGCCGGGTTGGTTCTCGACCACTTTGAGCCGGCGCACATCCTCGTTTTTCAGGCCCTGCATATGCGCCAAGGGATCCGGGTTTTGGCAGGCCACCGCACTTTTACGGCTGCCGTCGAACTCGCCCACCAGATTGCCGATGGCCGGCCAAGGTTTCTGGTGCAGCAAACCCTCGATGCGCACGCCGACCTCGCTCGAACCGTTGCCGCCCAGCACAAAGCGGTCCTGGATCAGCGCGACCTGCAAGCCTTCGCGCGCGGCGGCCACCGCGGCGCAGGTGCCGGCGATGCCGCCGCCGACCACCACCAGGTCATACTGGCCGCCGTCTTCGGGCTGTGCCGGCAGGCCGAGCTGGGCGCGCCGCCACGGGGCCGCAGCCGGGCCGGCCTCCGGCGGTGTCCAAGCCGTGTCGGGGGCAAACAGCAGGGCGTCGCAGCGGCCCTCAAAGCCGGTCAGGTCGTGCAGGCTGATTTGGTTTTCGGCGGCCAGGTCCACCAGGCCGCCATCCTGCCAGTGCCACTGCGCGCCCTCGGTGCCGAATTCGGCGGCCACGGCGGCGCCGTTGACCCGCACCTGAAAGCGGCCCGGCGCACCCTTGGCGCCCCACGGCGCGACCCAGTCTTTGGTGCGCACCCACAGGCGGTGGCGGCCCGGCGTCGCCTTGAACATCGTTTGCGCGTCTTTCACCGGCCGCCCCAGTCCGTGGGCCAGCAGGTAGGGCGAACCCATCTGGTCCATGAACTGCTGGTCGAGCGCCCAGCCGCCCAAATCGCGGAAGGCTTCCGCCTCCAGCAGGATCGGGGTGGCCGGGCCGGTTGCGGCGGGCGCCGTGCGGGAGGCGGCCTGCGGCGTGCTGCCGCAAGCGGCAAGAACGGCGCATGACAAGGCGGCGGAGCCAAGGAGGACGTTGCGCATAAAGGTCTCAGGTGGTCTGCCCGGCTTTCCAGTGGCGGGCGCTGATTTTTGGGGTGATGAGGGCGGATTCTTGCGCCGTCATCTTGACTTTCAGATCCTGCGGCGAGGGGCCGACCCAGCGGGTCTGCATGCCCTCGATTTCCAGCGTGCCGGCGGCTGCATCCACCGTGAGCACGGCCCACAGCGGTCCCTCGTACGGGCAGGTGCTCGCCAGGGAAGGGCATTTTTTGTGGATCTCTTCCGACATGCTGCGGTGCGTGTGCCCGCCCACCCAGTAGTAGGAGGCGCTGTTGATCTCCACGCACGGAATGCCTTGGGGCGCGCGGAAACTGTCCTGGTGCAGGTGGCCCGACACGCAGGCCAGGATGCGGGCGGTGCCGGCGGCTTGGTTGGCCTTGGCCAGAAGATCGAGCAATTGCTTGCCGTCGTGCAGGCAGTTTTCCGGCGGCTGGTGGACGAACACCAAAACCGGCAGGCGGTCGGTGGCAAGCAAGGCATCCAGCCAATCCAACTGCTCTTGGCCGAGCGAACAGGCGTAGCCCTTGACTTTCGGGTTGGGGATGTTGCCATCCAAGAACACCAAGCGCACGCCGTTTGTCACCACGCTGTAATGGCAGGCCGGCATGCCGAAGGCGGCGGCGGCCGCCGTGCGTTGGAAGCCGCCATCCGTGTCATGGTTGCCCAAGACGCTGTGACGCGGCAGGTCGAGGCCGCGCCAGCCGGCCAGAAGCGCGGCATTGCGCGGGTGCGGCGTGGCGAAGTCGCCCAATTGCACCACGGCGTCCACCTGGCCTGCGCGGGCCGCGGCCAGAAACGCCGCGAGCCGCTCGGGCCCGTCGGGCATCACATCGTTGTGCAGGTCGGCAATCAGTGCAAGTTTGAGGCGCCGGCCTTGGGCCGGCGCGGCGGCCTGCGGGGTGCCGCAGCCCCATTCGAGGCCCAGCGCCGCGCCGGCGACCAGGGTGGTCTTGAGGAAGGTGCGCCGGGTGTGCGGGGGCGGGGTGGGGGGTGGCATGGGGAAGGGACGCCGCAGGGGGGTGGGTATTACGGTGGAGTGGGTGACGGAGGGGAATTTTCCGTGGCATGCCGTTTCCAGCGCATGCCACGCTCACCCCTTCAACTTCGCCACCCGCACCCACTGCGCCGCAAACGCGGCGGCGTTCAAGCCCAGCGCGGCCAGCGCCGCTCCCATCGCACTTTCCAAATCGGGCGTCTCCGGCGCCTTGGCCCGGCCCGGCGCGGAAAGCGGCAGGTGCGGCCAGGTTTTGGCTTTCGCCACCAATGCGTCGAGCAACTTGAGGTATTTGCCCAGCGGCAGCCATGACAGGATGCCCTTGGGTGCGGAGGGTGCAAACATCGGCGCGTCCTCGCGCAGGGCCAGCAGCCAGAAGGTGGCCGGCCCGGCGGGCTGCGGCATGGCCGCATCACCCATCGGGGGAAGCACTGCGCCATCCATGCCCATCCCAGCCATGGTCGGCGTGGGATAAGCCATGCCCGGCATGTCTGGCATCGGCATACCGCCCATACCGCCCATTCCCGGCATATCCACCGGCGGCATGGCGGGCGGCGGCGCCGCTTCCGCGTCCACGCCGGCCGCATCGCGCAGTGGTTGCGCCACCTCCGGCCCGTACACCGCCGCTTCATCCTGCGCCGGCAGCGCATCGCCGTTCATGCCGTAGATCGCTTGGTAACGGCCCACCCGCGCATGCAGGCTGGTGAAGGGCTCTGCCTCCGGCCGCTCTCCGCCGGCATCCACCACGGCGCGCAGATCCACGAACGCCATCGCGCCGGCCACCGCGCTCGCATCGGCCAAGGGCGCCATGTGAAAGCGCCCTTGCCAAATGCTGCCGCGCCGCTGGTTTTCCCAGTTGATCTTCTGCGCCAGCATCTGCTTGAACTGCTTCATGAACATCGACAAACTGCCGAGTTTTTGACGGATCGCCGCCGCGTCAGGAACCCTGGGAACGCGGGCCTCCAGACCCGCACCCATCCCCGCCACCGCTTCTGCTTGCGTTCCCATCTTCCCCTGCGGCGGATGCGCCAAAAGCCAGCGCCGCACGGCCTCGGCATCATCCCAAGCCTGCGACTCGCCCGGCACCCACTGCAACACCAGGTGGAACTGCGCGTCTTCGAGCGCAAAGGCCTGCACCTTGACCGCATAACTCTGCGCCAACCGCTTGAGCAATTTCTGCGCCCAGACTTTGAGCTTGTCGTCCGCCAGCAAGGCCAAGCCCGGAGCCATCCGGCTCCACAGGTGGAAGCAGTGGAGGGGTGGGGCTTGGGCGAGCTGGGTGCGGCGGGGGATGAGCATGAGGGATAAGAAAATCATAGGTACAGACCTCATAAGTGTCAATTTTTAAAATTTTTCCATGGAAATGTAATGAGCCGACACCTTCACCCATCTCGCACTTCTGAATTCCGCCCTTTCACCAAGCTTTCATCATGTCGAACAAATTCCGGACCCATCCCGCCCTGCCGTACATCCTGATGGTCGCCGCCGTGGTGGGCACCATCGGTCTGACCTTGGCGGCCCTGCCGTTCCTGACCAACCTGGCCCCATCGCCGCTCGCAGGTGGTGGCGCTGCCGCCGATGAACCGGTGGCGGAACTTCCCGCCGATGGCTGGGGCAGTCTTACGGTGCCCGCCGCCAAAGCCGCGGGAGTGGCCAAGGACGCCGCCGTCTTGCCGCCGGAGTTGTTCGCCCTGCCAGGCGACCTGGAGATCACCCTGTGGGCCAAGTCACCGCAGTTGTTCAACCCGACCAACATGGACATCGACGCCAAGGGCCGCATCTGGGTGACCGAGGGCCGCAACTACCGCGGCTCCCGCAAGGCCCCGCCGGAGGGCGACCGCGTGGTCATCCTGCAAGACAGCGACGGCGACGGGGTGGCTGACAAGTCCACCGTGTTCTACCAGGGCAAGGATCTCAGCGCGCCGCTTGGCATCGCGGTCATCGGCAACGAGATTTATGTTTCCATGTCGCCCAACCTGATCAAGTTCACCGATGTGGATGGCGACGGCGTGTTCAATCCCGCCGTGGACAAGAAGGAGGTTTTCCTGACCGGTTTCTCCACCTCCAACCACGACCACACCCTGCACGCGGTCACGGCCGGCCCGGACGGCGACCTGTATTTCAACAGTGGCAACGAAGGCTTCGATGTCAAGGGGCCCGACGGCCGGCGCTTCACCAACGACGGCAAGCCGGGCGCCGACGGCCACCCGTCGCCGCAGGGTGTGGCCTTCCGCGTCAAGGCCGATGGCACCGGCCTGCAGCCGATCGGCTGCAATTTCCGCAACAGCTACGAGCAGTCGGTGACATCCTTCGGCGATGTGTTCATGAACGACAACGACGATGCCCAGGGCTGCCGCACCTCGTGGATGATGGAAGGCGCCGATTTCGGCTACCACACCAGCGACGGCCGCATGCACTGGCAGGCGGTGCGCCGCCCGGGCCAGCCCATGCCGCAGGCGCACTGGCGCCAGGCCGACCCCGGCGTTTCGCCGGCCGGCGACATCTACGGCAGCGGCGCGCCCACCGGCATCGCCTTCTATGAAAACGGCGCCCTGCCCGACCGCTACCTGGGCACCCTGCTCAGTTGCGAATGCGCCCTCAACACCCTTTTCGGTTACCAGCCGCGCCTCTCCAAGGCCGGCTTCACCCTGCAGCGCCATGACTTTTTGACCTCCAACAGCGGCAAGCAGTTCAGCGGCACCGATTCCACCGGCAGGAAGCAGGTCGCCGACCCGCTCAAGACCTGGTTCCGCCCCGCCGATGTGACCGTCGGCCCCGACGGCGCCCTGTATGTCTGCGACTGGTACGACGCCCGCGTCGGCGGCCACCAGACCTTTGACGGCCAGTGCCTGGGCGGCATCTACCGCATCGCGCCCAAGGGCTTCAAACCCAAGGTGCCGGCCCTTGATCTCAAGAGCGTGCCCGGCATGATTGAAGCGCTTGGGAACCCGACCCCGAATGTCCGCGTGCTGGGCTTCCGCGCGCTGGTGGCGCAGGGCGAAGCGGCCATCGGGCCGGTCAAGGCGTTGCTCTTGGACAAGAACCCCTACATCCGCGCCCGCGCCGTCTGGGTCTTGGCGCGCCTGGGCGAAGGCGGCGCCCAGGAGGCCGAAGCGCTTCTGCGCAGCCCGGAGGCGCCCCTGCGCATCACGGCCTTCCGCGCCCTGCGCCGCGCCGGCGCGCCGGTCCTGAAGCATGCCGCCCTTTTGGCCCGCGACCCTTCTCCTGCCGTCCGCCGCGAGGCGGCCCTGGCCCTGCGCGACCTGCCCCTGGCCGACACCCGCGAGATCCTGGCCAACCTGGCCCGCGGCTACGACGGCGCCGACCGCCATTACCTGGAGGCCTTCGGCAAAGCCTGCGCCGGCCATGAGGAGGAGGTCTACGCCATGCTCAAGACCGCGCTGGTCCAGCCGGATCCGCAGCAGTGGAACGACGCCTTCGCCGGCATCGCCTGGCGCCTGCACCCGGCATCCGCCGTGGCCGACCTGCAAGCGCGCGCCCTGGCGCCCCAATTGAGCCGCGCCGCCCGCCTGCAGGCGCTCGACGCCCTGGCCTTCATCCCCACCCGCGAAGCCGCCGCGGCCGCCCTGTCCATTGCGCAAAGCGGCGCCGATGACACCTACAACCAGGCGCATTTCTGGCTCGGCAACCGCCGCGGCAGTTATTGGAAGGGCCTTGGCATCGACGCCGGCCACGCCGCACTGAGCCGCAAGGTCAAGCCGGAGGCGGTGGCCGACGCCTCCTTCAAACTCGCCAATGTCACGCTGTCGCCGCAGGGCATCAAGGGGCGCGACGTGTTCCTTGGCCGGGGCACCTGCGTGGCCTGCCACAAGGTGGGGGACCAGGGCCGTGAAATCGCCCCCGACCTGTCTTTTGTCGGCGCCAAGTACAACGCCGCCGTGATCAAAGAATCCATGGTTGATCCAAGTTCCGCCATCGTCTTCGGCTACGAGACCACCACCCTGCGCACCAAGGACGGCAAGGAGCACCAGGGCTTCCTGCGTTCGGAGCGCGACCCGGTGACCCTTCAGGATTTCACCGGCGCCATGCAGGCCTTCCCCGAGGCCGACATCGTCTCGCGCGAAACCTCGCCGCAATCGCTGATGCCCTCGGCCAAGGCCCTCAACCTGAGCGATGCCGATCTGCAGGCTTTGGCCGACTTCTTCATCGAGGTCGCCGGCCAGGAGCGGAAATGAGCCGGCAAGGCCAAAATCGCAGGCGGCCGTAAACTTTCGCACGGCCAAGCGTCCGTTCTTCCTGAATTCCCCGCATCCACTTGGTTCCGCCTTTGAGACACCCCATGATCAACCCGCTCAAACTGTTGCTGCCCCTGGTCCTGTTGGCCTGCACGCCCGCGGCCTTGACGGCGGAGGACGCCGCCCCCGCACCCAAGCCCAAGAAGATCGTCTTCATCGCCGGCAGTCCCAGCCACGGTTACGGCAACCATGATTTCAAATCCGGCTGCAACCTGCTGGCCAAACTGCTCAACGAATCGGGCCAGCCGGTCAAGGCCGAAGTGTGCTACCCTGGCTGGCCCAAGGACGCCTCCATCTTGGCCGATGCCGACGCCATCGTGGTCTATGCCGACGGCGGCCGGGGCAATCCGCTGATCCCGCATTTGAAGGAACTTGACGCCTTGGCCAAAAAGGGCGTGGGCATCGGCATGATGCACTACGCCGTCGAGTGCCCCAAGGGCGAAGCTGGCGACAAATTCATGGAATGGACCGGCGGTTTTTATGAAACCCTGCACTCCTGCAATCCGATGTGGGAGGCCGATTTCAAATCCTTCCCAGACAACCCGGTCACCCGCGGCGTCACGCCGTTCCGCGCCATGGATGAATGGTATTTCTGCCTGAATTTCGCCGAAAGCCCGGTCAAGCCCACGCCCATCCTGCGCGCCACGCCGTCGGATGCCGTCCGCAACGGCCCCTATTCCGGCCCGGCCGGACCCTACAAGCACATCCAGGAAGCCAAGGGCCGGACCGAGACCCTGATGTGGACCCTGGTGCGCCCCGAGGGCGGGCGCGGCTTCGGTTTCACCGGCGGCCACAAGCATTGGAACTGGGGCAAGCCCCAGCAGCGCGCCGTGATCCTCAACGCCATCGTCTGGATTGCCGGGCTGGAGGTCCCCGCCGGCGGCGTGCCGAGCCCCAAGCTCACCTTCAAGGATCTTGACACGAACATGGACGAAGCCAAGCCGGCCCATTTCGATTCCGCCGCCGTTGAGAAGCAACTCGCCGAGTGGCAGAAATAACCTTTCAGAAACAACCTTCCAAGAGCCCCACCCATGAAACTCGGACTCAACCTGCTGCTGTGGACCGGCCATGTCACCGAAGAACATTTCCCGCTGATCCGTCGTATCAAGGCGGCCGGCTTCGATGGCGTGGAAGTGCCGCTGTTCGAGGGCTCGCCCGCCCACTACGCCCGCCTCGGCGCCTTTCTGAAAGATGAGGGCCTGGCCTGCTCGGCGGTGGCCATCATTCCCGACGAGTCGAAGAGCCCCATCAGCCCGGTCCCGGCGCACCGCCAGGCGGCCATCGATCACCTGCGTCACGCGGTCGACTGCTCGGCGGCCCTGGGCGCCGATGTGCTGATGGGCCCCTTCCATTCGCCGCTGGGCGTGTTCAGCGGCCAGGGCCCCACCGAAACCGAGAAGCAGCACGGTGCCGCGGTTCACCGCGCCATGGCCGAGCATGCGCAAGCCGCCGGCGTCCTGTGCGTGCTGGAATGGCTCAACCGTTTCGAGTGCTACTTTCTCACGACCATGGACGATGCCGCCGCCTACGCGCGGCTGGTCAATCATCCGTCCTTCACGACCATGCACGACACCTTCCACGCCAACATCGAGGAGAAGGATGTGGTCGCCAGCATCCGCCGCAACATCGCGCACATCGGCCATGTGCACATTTCCGAGAACGACCGCGGCACGCCGGGCCGTGGCCACATCGATTTCCTGCCGCAATTGCAGGCCCTGCGTGCGGGCGGCTACGACGGCTGGCTGACCATCGAAGCTTTCGGCCGCGCCCTGCCCAGCCTGGCCGCCGCCACCCGCGTGTGGCGCGATTTCTTCCCCTATGCCGACGAGGTTTACCTGGAAGGCGGGCCGTTTGTCCGCAAACTCTGGGCACAGGCCGCCCCGCGCTGACGCCCGACACCTTTTTACACCGCCTCGGCCACCCCTTTTTTGGAAAGACAATCCATGTTCAAACGCCCCTTGATGATGGCCGCCTCAGCACTTGTTCTTGTCGCCTTCGGCGCGTTGGCTGCCGATGACGGCGAGAAACTGTTCAACGGCAAGGACCTCGCCGGCTGGGAAGGCAACCCGGCCTTCTGGAAGGTCGAGGATGGCACCCTCACCGGGGAATCCGGCGGCGCCAACCCCTGCAACAAAACCACCTTTCTCATCCTCAAGGACCGCCAGGTCGGCGATTTTGAGCTGACCGCCCGATTCCGTTTTCTCTCCGATCAGGGCAACTCCGGCATCCAGTACCGCAGCACCGTGGCCGATGCCAAGGCGTTCGATGTCAAGGGCTACCAGGCCGATTTCGAAGCGGGACCGACCTACACCGGCATCCTTTACGAGCAGGGTGGGCGGGGCATCCTGGTCAACCGCGGCGACAAGATGGAGATAGCCGCCGACGGCACCCGCAAGGTCACCGGGCATTTTGAGAATGTCAAAGGGCTCAAACTTGAAAAAGGCCGCTGGTACACCCAGCGCATCATCGCCAAGGGCAGCCACCTGATCCAGGAGATTGACGGCGTGCGCACCATGGAGGTGGTGGACAACGACGCCAAGCGCAGCGCCAGCCGCGGCTGCCTGGCGCTTCAGTTGCATGCCGGGCCGGCCATGAAGGTGCAGTTCAAGGACATCGTGCTGAAAGAAACCCCCGCCGAAGGGGCGAAGCCCGCGAAGTGACCACCCCCGGCACGCCAAGCGCCGAGCAACAAAAAAACGCCCTTCCATCGCGGAAGGGCGTTTTTGTTTGTTCAACTTACAACTCAGCCGTTCTTCCTGGCGAACTCCGCCATGAACTGCGCCAAACCCTGCGCGCCTTCCAGCGGCATGGCGTTGTAGATGCTGGCGCGGATGCCGCCGACCGAGCGGTGGCCCTTCAGGCCGTCGAACTGCTGGGCCTTGGCTTCCTTCACGAACTGGTCTTCCAATTCTTCGGTGGGCAGGCGGAACACCACGTTCATCTTCGAGCGCACGGCGGCGTCCACCGGGCTCTTGTAGAAGCCGCCGCTGGCCGCGATGGCGTTGTACAGCGCGTCGCTGCGCTTGTGCGCCATGTCGGCGGCGAACTTCAGGCCGCCCTTGCCCGCCAGCCATTCGTTGACCAGCTTGAGCATCCAGATCTGGAACACCGGGGGGGTGTTCAGCATGGAGTTTTCCTTGGCGTGGGCCTTGTAATTGAAGTAGCCGGCCAGGGTGTCGGGGCAGGCTTCCAGAATGTCCTTGCGGATGATGACCACGGTCATGCCGGCCGGGCCCATGTTCTTCTGCGCGCCGGCGTAGATCAGGCCGAACTTTTCAAAGGGGAGCGGCTTGCTCATGATGTCGCTGGACATGTCGGCGACGATCGGGCACTTGAGCGTCGGGAAGTCCTGCCACTGGATGCCGCCGATGGTTTCGTTGCTGGTCAGGTGGTAGTAGGCTGCGTTGTCGGCGACTTGCACGGCCTTGGGGTCCGGCAGGCGCGAATAGTTGTTGGCCTTGTCATCAAAAGAGACCGTGATGTTGCCGAACTTCTTGGCGTCCTCGATGGCCTTCTTGGCCCAGGCGCCGGTGTTGGTGTAATCGGCCTGCCTGCCGCCGGCGAGCAGGTTCATGGGGGCCATGGCGAATTGCAGGGTGGCGCCGCCGCCGAGCAAAAGGATCTGGTGGGTGTCGGGCACGCCAAGCAGGGCCTTGGTGGAATCCAGCGCGGCTTGGTGCATGGCCTCGACCGGCTTGGTGCGGTGGCTCATCTCGACCAGGCCCATGCCCAGGCCCTGGTAGTCGGAGAACTGGGCTTTGGCGGCTTCGAGCGCTTCAAGGGGCAGGGTGCAGGGGCCGGCGGAGAAGTTGAAGATGCGGGGCATGTTTTTGCGGGGATGAAGGGTGGCGGGTCGGGTGATAAGGGGGTGGTCAAGCAAAGAACCGCAACCCAGGGGCGCGGTTCTTGGAGTTTCAAACGCCCAGTTCGGCCTTGATCTGCGCGCACCAGTCTTTGACGCGCTGCTCGGTCAGTTCCGGCTGGCAATCCTCGTCGAGGGCCAGGCCCACGAACAGTTTCTTGCCGTCCTTGGTGATGCAGCCCTTGCTTTCCTCAAATTCGTGGGTGGTGGCATCGGTGAAGCCCAGGCCGCCCACCGCACCGCGGGCGACGAACTTGTCGTAAACGATGCCGATGGCATCCTGGTAGGTGTCGGGGTAGCCGGCCTGGTCGCCGGTGCCGAACATGAGCACCTTTTTGCCGGAGAGGTCGACTTCGTCCAGCTTGTCGAAGATGTCCTGCCAGTCGTACTGCAGCTCGCCCACGTCCCAAGTCGGGATGCCGGCGATGATCACGTCGTATTTTTCCAGGTCCTTCGGTTCGATCTGCGAAACATCCTCGAAGGCGGTGAAGAAGGCTTCGCCGAGTTCTTCCTTGATTTGTTCGGCGACAGCTTCGGTTTTGCCAGTGCAAGTGCCGTAGAAAAGAGCGATTTTCATGGGTTGGATGAAAGGGGGCGGGGCTGGTGGGGAAGGCGGAAACTTTAGCATGGAAAAGGGCCTTCCGCAGGCCTTCCTTGTGCGCCATTTGCGCGCCGGCCGGCTTTCGGTGATAATCCCCGCCCTTTCCGCCGGGCCGCCGTGGCCCAGAACTTCTTTTCACGCAACGCCGAAGCCTCGGCCGCGCAAAACATGAGGGCCTGCCCAAACGCAGGTTACACCCCGATGGCCAATTACAACGGCCCCAAAGTCAAACTGTCCCGCCGCGTCGGTGTTCCGATTTCGGACACGCCCAAGCACACCTCCAAGCGCGAACTGAACCCGCCCGGCATGCACGGCGCCCGCGGCCGCCGCCTGCGCGACTACGGCGTGCGCTTGAACGAGAAGCAGAAGCTGCGCTACCACTACAACGTGCTCGAGACCCAGTTCCGCATCTACCTGGCCGAAGCGGGCCGCCAGACCGGCAACGCCGGCGCCAACGTGCTGCGTTTGCTCGAGCAGCGCCTTGACAACGTGGTCCGCCGCCTGGGCTGGGGCCGCACCATCTGGGCCTCGCGCCAGATCGTGGGCCACGGCCATGTGATGGTCAACGGCAAGAAGGTCGACCGTCCGTCCTACCAGATCAAGGTCGGCGACGTCATCTCGCTCAAGAAGGAAAACGGCAAGACCCTGGTCCGCAGCCAGATCGACTCGCTGCCCGGCCACGAAGTGCCGGCCTGGATCGCCTCCTCGCCCGCCGAGCTGACCGCCAAGATCATCGCCCAGCCGACCGCCGACCAGGTGCCGTTCGACGTGAACATGAACCTGATCATCGAGTTCTACCGCTAAGCGGTTTTGGCCCGAAGCAATCAAAAAAACACCCGGCGCCAAGCCGGGTGTTTTTTTGTGCCGGCGCTCAAAAAGGGGCCGTTCGAGGATCTTGCAAACGCCTGCGAGGCGGTCGATTTTCAAGGATAAGGCGTGGGGGAGAAGAAAGATGGGAAGGGCGGACGGCGGGATGTGTTCATGTGATTGGCCTGCATGATGCTTGGTGCATCGCTCATCGTGGACTTGCTCCGCCTGGCAGTGCGTAACCAACTGAAAAGGCAATGGGTTGTTTTGCCGCCAGCATCACCAAGGCAACCATTTTAACAAATGTGTTTTGTTGTTAAATAACCACGACTTGAAATATGCGAAATTTAAATTACATATAATGGGACATAGGTCTGGCACGTTTGATGCATCCCCTTTCGAACTATACTTTTTAACCATGCATTTGCAACGCCGCCCCACACAAAGACATGAACGCTGCGCTGCGCCCCCTGCCAAAAGATTCTCTTGGGCGTGCCTCATTCGCGCCACGGTGCTGGCGCCTTTGTTGCTGACCGGGTGCCAAGTCGGCCCGGATTTCGCGGCACCCGCTTTTCAGCCGCCAGCCGCCTTCGCCGCGGCACCCGCAAGCGACGGCGGGCAGGCCATGGCCCTGGCCAAATGGTGGGACCTTTTTCACGACCCTGCGCTTTCCGGGCGCATTGACAAAGCCATGGCAAACGCCCCCGACTTGCGCCAGGCCGTTGCGCGGGTCAATGAATCGCGCGCGCTTGCCCAGGCCGCCGGGGCGACCCTGTGGCCATCGCTTGACGCGCGCACCTCCTATTCGTTCTCGGAGAGTTACAGTTATCCCCACACCAAACTTTCGCCGTCGCCCAAAGGGACTTTGCGCGCCGGGCTGGATGCGTCATGGGAGTTGGACATCTGGGGTGTCAACCGGCGCGGCATCGAGGCCGCGACCGCCGATGCGGTTTCCGCGGAGTTTCAGGCGCAAGCCGTTCGATTGTCGCTTGTTGCCGAAGTCGCAAGGCAGGAATTCCTGGCGCGCGGCCTGGCCGCCCGCATGCGCGTGCTCAAGCAGAACATTGAAAACCAAAACGAAACGCTGGAGATGGCCGTGCAGCGCCGGAAGTCCGGATTTTCCAACGAGGCCGCCGTCGCTCAGGCCCGGGCGCAGTTGGCGGGCCTTCAGGCGCGCGTCCCGCCTTTGCGCGAGGCCTTGGCTGCGGCGGAAAACCGGCTTGCCGTCCTGATGGGCGAATCGCCCGGCGCCGTGCGGGTCGCCAAGTGGGAGGCGCGCCATGACGCCCCCGCCATCCCCGCCATGCCTTCGCCCCCTTCGGCCATCCCGTCCGAAGCCTTGCGCCGCCGCCCCGATGTCGCTTCCGCCGCCCAGGCCCTGCATGCCGCCACGGCGCGCATCGGCGTTGCGGAGGGCGACCTTTACCCCCGTCTCACCCTGAGCGGCTTGGTCGGCGTGACAGGGACGGGGGTGGACGACCTTTTCCACGGCGGCACCCCGTACTACTCCATTGCGCCAAGCGTCCAATGGCGCGTGTTCGACCGCCGGCAAATCAAGGCGCGCGTGGCCGCCGCCGGGGCCAGGGCCGAGCGCGCCCTGGCCGAGCACGACAAGGCCGTTTTGGCGGCCCTGGAGGAGGTCGAAAACGCCTTCGTTTCCATGGAGACGGCCGGCGCCCGCATCGATGCGCTTGAAAAAGCGGTCTTGGCCGCCGAATACAGCACGGCCATTTCAACCCGCCAGTACGGCGAAGGCCTTGGCAATTTTGTTTCGGTCCTGCTCGAACAGCAGCGCCTGTTTGAGTCGCGCGAGCAGCTTGAAGAGGCGAAACTGCGCCAGGGACTTGCGTTCGTGTCGCTGTGCAAAGCCTTGGGCGGCGGCTGGGAGCCGCCGCCAAAACAACCCTGAATCCCCGCCAAACCATGCAAACCAACATGCAATCAACCCATGCGGAAACGATGCAACACCCCGGCCATGCGCATCACGCGCACATCCCGCCCTTCCTGCGCCTGATGCGCATGGCCGCGCCGGAGGGCCGCGAACTTCTGGCCATCCTTGTTTACGCGGTGGGATCCGGCGTTTTCACGCTGATGGGCCCCGTTGTCGCGATGGCGGTCGTCAACACGGTTGCGCTGGGCACCCTGCTGCAGCAACTGTTCGTGCTGTGCGCCGCCCTGTTTTTTGCCCTCGGCCTGGCCGCCGTGCTTTCGCTGTTCCAAAGCGTCGCTGTGGAATACATCCAGCGCAGGATTTTTGTGCGCATCGCTGACAACCTGGTTTACCGCCTGCCGCGGGTCGACCTGCGCGCTTTTTACAGGCAGCACGGCCCGGAACTGATCAACCGGTTCTTCGATGTGCTGACCATCCAGAAGTCGGGCGCGACATTGCTGCTCGACGGCGTGTCAACCGCGCTTCAGGTCGGCATCGGGCTGCTGCTCCTGAGTTTTTACCATGCCTATCTTCTGGGCTTCGGCCTTGTGCTGACGGCATCGCTGGTGTTTCTGTTCCTGGTTCTTGGCCATGGCGCGGTGCGCACCTCGGTGCGCGAATCCATCGCCAAGTTCCGCGTCGCGGGCTGGATGGAGGAAATCGCCCGCCACCCCGTCGCCTTCAAGATGGCCAGCGGCGAGCAGTTCGCCAAAACAACCTGCGATGCCATGGTGGCGGAATACCTCGATGCCCGCGGCGCCCATTTCCGCATTTTGCTGCGCCAATCGGTTTTCGCCTTCGCCGTGCAGGTGGCCGCCAGCGTGGCGCTGCTTGCCCTCGGCGGCTACCTTGTCCACACCGAGCAACTGACTTTGGGGCAATTGGTCGCGGCCGAAATCGTGGTGACCCTGGTGGTGGGCACTTTTGCCAAATTCGGCAAGCAACTGGAGTCTTTCTACGACCTTTTGGCCGCCGTGGACAAAATCGGCTACCTGATTGATTTGCCGATCGAGCGCCCGGGCGGGGTGGTGCACGCGGGGGGGGCGCATCCCGCCAAACTGGACGTCCATGACGTCGAGTTTGCCTATGAAGGCATCCAGCGCAACACCGTCAGCCGTTTCTCGATGCGGGTCGGACCGGGTGATCGGGTGGCCGTCACCGGGCCCAATGGGTCGGGCAAAAGCACGCTCATGGACATCCTTTACGGCCTGCGGTCGCCGAGTGCCGGATGGGTTGAGTTTGACGGCATGGACATGCGTGAATTGAACCTGGAAGCCATGCGCCACCACATCGCCCTGGTCCAGCGCATCGAAATATTCGAAGGAACCTTGCTGGACAATGTGCGCATGGGGCGCTCCGACATCGGCGTGTCGCAGGTGCGGCACGCCCTTGAGCAGGTGGGCCTGCTTGAGACGGCCATGGCGCTTCCCGCCGGCCTTGAAACGCCTTTGTGGACGGGTGGAAGCCCGCTTTCCCTGGGGCATGCCAACCGCCTGATGCTGGCGCGGGCGATCGTGGGCCGTCCGCGCCTTTTGATACTCGATGAAACACTTGAACAAATGGATGAAAGCATCCAGAAGAAAATCATTCCGCTGATTTTTGACCGCTCCGCGCCCTGGACCCTGGTGCTTGTCACGCACTCGCCGGAAATCCAATCCATGTGCGATCGTGTGATCCGCCTGGGATCCGAGGCCCCCGCAACCGATCCATCCGTTTCCCCGAAAATATAACCCCATTCCCATGGAAATCCACAAACCTCCCGTCGCGTCGGCCGGCCGCCAGCCTTTGGGCATGGCGGCGCTTGCCACCCAATCCCCCTTTTTGGTCCGCAAGGGGGTTTGGATCATCCTGGCCATTTTGCTCCTTCTGGTCCCCGCGCTGACATGGACGCCCTGGACGCAGACCGTCCTGGGGCAAGGCCGCGTGGTGGCCTTCAATCCCGTGCATCGCCCGCAGGCCCTGGTGTCGCCCATCCAAGGCCGCGTGATGAAATGGCACGCGGTCGAAGGCGACCGCGTGAAAGCCGGGCAACTGCTTGTCGATCTGGTTGACAACGACCCCGGCCGGCTTGAACGGCTCAAGGAACAGGCGCTCCTGGCCGACCAGCGCCGCACCCTGGGTGCCGGGATGGTCGCCGAACAAAAATCGCGCCTGGGCAATGTCATGGCCGAACGGCCTTTGCTGATCGACCAGGCCCGCGCCAGGCGCGATGCGGCCGAAGCGGGTGTGATTCGCGCCAAGCAGAATCTCCAGCGTGAAAAGGCCAACCTCTTGCGCGAAGAACAGAATTATCTGCGCATCAAGCGCCTGCACGACGACCCCAAATTCGAGCAGGGCGCGCTGGTTTCGACAAACGACCTTGAGGAGGCCCAGCGCCGTTTTGTGCTTTCCAGGGAAACCGTCCCGCTCGCCGAAGCCGAGGTGACGGTCATTGAAAAGCAGCTTGCCGCCTCGGAGTCGGACCTCAAGGCCATCGAAGAGCGCACCCAGGCGCAGGTCGCTTCCGAACGCCAGGCGCTGGCCTCGCGCGAAAGCGATTTGCGCGCGGTTGAGCAGCAGTACCAGACCATCACATCCGAAGTCGGGCGCCAGGAAAACCAGCGCATTTTCGCGCCTGTCAACGGCACGATATTCCGCATTCTGGCCAACGCCGAAGCGGGCGGCCAACTGGTCAATCCCGGGCAGCAGCTGGCGGTGCTGGTGCCGGATGTTCCCGCCGCATCCGCCGCGTCTGTTTTGGACGACGCATCGGTCGAGCGGCCTTCCATCGTTGCCGAACTCCTGATTGACGGCAACGATCTGCCCTTGGTGCGCCAGGGTGACCGCGTCATCCTGCAGTTTGAAGGCTGGGCTGCCGTGCAGTTTTCGGCATATCCGGAGGCCGCATCCGGAACCTTCGAGGGCAAGGTCTATTTGGTTGATCCGACTTCCGATTCGCGCGGCTATTTCCGCGTGCTGGTTGAACCCAACCGGAAGATGCCGGCATGGCCCAATCCGGAATATTTGCGGCAAGGTGTCCGTGCGCAAGGCTGGATGATTGCCAACCGTGTTTCGCTGGGCTACGAGATCTGGCGTGTCATCAACGGTTTCCCGGTCGCCCGGCCGCTGAACAAAAAACAACCGGCATCATCCCTTGGGCCCGTCAAAACGGGTTCCTGAAGCCGGTTGCGGCGCGCTCTCCGGCCTCGTTCCTGCAACTTCGCCAGCCGCGCCCACGACGCGGCGAATGCTTGCGCATTCAAGCCCAGCGCCGAGAGTGCCGCATCGAGCTTATGGCCCCAGGCCGGCGTGGCCGGTGCCGGCCGGGCTGCGCCTGCCTTTGTGGGCGCCGTGCAATCCGCCCCGGCCGCGCTGGGGTTTGAAAGCAGGGGCGCCCGGATTCCGCTTCGCGGGATCAAGTTGCCATCGGGCTTCGCCCTCTTGCGTCTTGCTGCGCAAGCCGCCCCCATGAAAATCCCGCCTTGCGGCGGGCTTTCATAGGGGCACCTGGATTCGAACCAGGGACCAAGGAATTATGAGTTCCGCGCTCTAACCACTGAGCTATGCCCCCGACATGGAAAAGGGGGCGGAGTATACTCGCGGCCATGAATCCGCAATCTTCTCAGGCGGCGCCGGCCGCCCCCAAACCGATGACCCTGCGCGTGCCGATCCGCGTGCGCTACGCCGAATGCGACCCCATGAATGTGGTGCACCACGCCGTGTACCCCATCTGGCTGGAGATCGCCCGCGTCGAATTGTTGCGCGCCCAGGGCGCGGTGTACGCGGAGCTTGAGAAAAAGGACATCCTGTTCATGGTGGCGCGCCTCTCGCTGCGCTACAAGAAGCCGGCGTTTTACGACGAAGAGGTGGAGGTGGAGGTGGTCTGCCAGCCCTCGGCCGGCATCAAGATCGAGCACAAGTACAGGGTGCTGCGCAAAAACCCCGCCAATCCGGTGGGCGGCGAGGATGTGCTGTGCGAGGCCGAAACCACCATCGTCTGCGCCGGCCGCGACGGCCGGGCCAAGCCGATTCCGGAGGGGTTGGTGCCGTGATCCGGCCCGTTTTTGCGGCGGGCTGCGCGGTCAGGGGTTTTTGCCGTCCACCTTGGCCAGCGCCTTGTTCAGCTTGTCGATCAGGTCGTCGTAGGTCGCCGGGCGGTCTTCCGGGGCGATGTTCATCATCCAGGCGATCAGGTTGGAGAGGTAGGAATTGACGTTGAACAGCGCGGCCAGGTCGCCCGGGCCTTCCTTGAAGCGCTTGAGGATGACTTCCTTGGGCGTCGGGGCCTGGTAGGGCGGGGTGCCGGCGAGCATGTGCCACATGGTGGCGCCCAGGGAGAAGATGTCGGCCCGGCAGTCGGCCTTGTGGCCGCGGGCGATTTCCGGCGGCATGTAATAGGGGCTGCCCATGACCTTGCCCTCGACTTGCTTGCTGGCGGTTTCCGCCAGGCCGAAGTCGATGATCTTGGTCCTGCCCTGGCGGTCCAAGAGCAGGTTGCCCGGCTTGAGGTCGCGGTGGATGTAGCCCATGCTGTAGGCGTAGGCGAGGCCCGCGCAGGCATCCAGCATGATCTCGATGGTGCGGCGCTCGCCCATGCGCCCGGCGGAGGTGTGGTCGCGGAAGCGGGCATCGGTCCTGAAGTTCCAGGTGGGGTAGGCACTGAGCTCGGCATCCGCCAGGTCCTTCATGGCCGGGCCTTGTTTGATCAGTTCCAGCACGCTGCTGCCATCCACCAATTCCATGGTGATGTAGGGATGGCCCATTTCCTCATTCATCGAATAGATCTGCGCGATGTTGGGGTGGTTGAGCGAGGCCAGGATGCGCGCCTCGCGCAGGGTGCCTTGGTACAGGTCGTCATCCTTCGACGGCGGGGCGTTGACCACCTTGAGCGCCACCTGGCGGTTGAGCAGTTCATCCAGAGCCACATACACCACACCCATGGCGCCGGAGGCGACGCGCTTGACCAGGATGTACTGGCCGATCTGGCAGGGCACCTGGAAGGACACGCCGCAGTCGGGGCAATCGGCCTGGCTGAGCGGTTGCATCTCCGAGATGTTGATTTTGTGGCGGCAGCCGGAGCAGGTGATTTCTTGGATGCGGTTGACCTGCATTTCCTTGACGGCCGGTTTGCCATCCGCCGGCGTCCGGTTGGCGCCCCCTCCGGCGTTGGGCAGGCTTTGCCGGCCGAGGCGGCGGCCTGTCCGCTGGTTTTGCCGGAATCCCCCCCGGCTGACGAGCTTGCCTGGGCTTGTGGGATGGCCGCAAGCACGCCGGTGCCGGCGTTGGGTGATTCGGCTTGGGCCTTGGCCTCCGCATCGCTTGGCTGGCCGGGGATGGTGCAGGGGTTCTGGCATCCGATGCAGCGAACGCGCCGGCCGGCGGTTTCATCGGGGACGCCCAATTTACGGTTGCAGTGCGGGCAATGGAATTTGATCATTGCGGAACTCGGTGCCGCCTTGGGGTGGAGGGTGTGCGGCCGGGGGCGGTTGCCAAACCAACGCGTCCTAAACGGTTCGTGGCTTTTCCGGCATCATCTTACAGCAACCGTTGCGCCAAGGACGCGACCCCATCGGTTGGGTGCTGCGCATCCGGCTGTGCGGCGGTCCCCCCAGGGCCTTTTTTGACCGGATGGCGGCTCTGCGTTAATCTTTCCGTCCTTTGCTTTTCCATTCCGGCGAACCGGTATGGATGTCCAGCCCCGTCATTTCCCCAGATCCACCATGGCAATTGAAACGCTCTACGACAAAGATGGCAGCATGCAACCCCTCGCCGGCAAGACCGTTGCCATCATCGGCTACGGCTCGCAAGGCCATGCCCATGCGCAGAACTTGCGCGATTCGGGCATCCAGGTGATCGTGGCCAACCGCCGTGATTCGGCCAACGGCAAGCTTGCCATTGAGCACGGGTTCAACCCGTTGCCGGTGGCCGATGCCGTCAAACAGGCCGACGTGGTGGTCATCACCCTGCCCGACGAAGTGCAGCCGGCCGTTTACAAGAACGATGTGGCCCCCAACCTCAAGGCTGGCGCCTGCGTGCTGTTCACCCACGGCTTCAACGTTCATTTCAAGACCATCGTTCCGGCCGCCAATGTCGACGTGATCATGGTCGCCCCCAAGGGCCCCGGCCACACCGTGCGCTACGAGTATGAGAAGGGCGGCGGCGTGCCGTCGCTCATGGCCGTGGCGCAGGACGCCACCGGCAAGGCCTGGGACATCGCCCTGGCCTACGCCATCGGCAACGGCGGCGGCAAGGGCGGCATCCTCAAGACCACCTTCAAGGACGAGTGTGAAACCGACCTGTTCGGCGAGCAGGTCGTGCTCTGCGGCGGCCTGGCCGAGCTCATCAAGAAGGGCTTTGAAACCCTGCTCGAGGGCGGCTACCCGCCGGAATTGGCCTATTTTGAGTGCTGCCACGAAGTGAAGCTGATCGTGGACCTGGTGGTCCGCGGCGGTCTCAACTTCATGAACCACTCCATCTCCAACACCGCGGAGTTCGGCGGCTACTACACCGGCCCGAAGATCGTGGACGACGCCGCCAAGGCCCGCATGAAGGCCGCCCTGCAGCACATCCAGACCGGCGGTTTTGCCAAGGCCTTCCGCGAGGATTACGAGAAGGGCTTCCCCTGGTTCAAGTCGCAGAAGGAAGCCAACCGCACCCATTCCGTGGAAATCGTCGGCCAGGAACTGCGCGCCCGCATGCCGTGGATCAAGCCGGTGGTCATCTAAGAACGCCCGATTTTGGCATTCATCCGAAAACCCCGCTTTTGGCGGGGTTTTCCTTTGGCTTGCGGGGCCGGCATCGGGCCCGCAAAAGCCGCGCGGCTTGGCCTTACAATCCGCCCATGATTCTCGGCCACGGCCTCGACTTGACCGACACCGACCGCGTCGCCCGCCTGCTGGGGGAGCATGGCGAGCGTTTTGTTGCGCGCTGCTTCACCGCCGGCGAGCGGGCGTACGCCGACACCCATGCCAAGCGCCGCGCCGAGGTCTATGCCGCCCGCTTTGCGGCCAAGGAGGCGGTGCTCAAGGCCCTGGGCACCGGCTTGTCGGGCGGCATCCAATGGACCGATGTGGAGGTGGTGCGCGACGGTGCCGGCAAGCCTGGCGTCAAATTGCACGGCAGGGCGGCGCAATCGGCCGATGAGCGGGGCATCACGTCGTGGTCGCTTTCGCTCACCCATGTGCGCGGCCTGGCGGCGGCCAGCGCCATTGCCTGGGGCGGCCCCGCCGCGTTTGGAGGGTGACCCATGCCAGACAAACCCCCGCGCAAGAGCAACCTGCCGGATTGGGCCCGGCCCGGGCCGCAGGGCCGGGAGGCTTCCGCCGCGCCGCCGTGGTCGATGGTGGTCAATCGCAGCCAAGCGCTCGCCGGCGGCGCAGCCCTCGCCTTGCTGCTGGCCATCGCGTTTGCGGCCGGCCGCCTGGCCGCCCAAAAAAGCACCACCCGCGAACTGACGGCCAAACACAAGGCGGAGATTGACGGCATCCTGAAAAACATGGCGCCACTGCAGGCCGGACCGGCGGTGGAGGCTCCCCGGGTCCCCGTGACGGAGGCGCCGCAGCCCGCGCCGCAAAATGCCGGCGATCCGCGCAGGCCCGGCCTCAACTACCCGCGCCTGTGCCAGGTGCCGGTGGCCGAAGCCGAGAAAATGGTGGCTTTTCTGGCCGCCAAGGGCCAGCGGACCGTGCGCGTGCCGGTCGCCAAGGCCCCGCATCTGGTCAGCATTTATGCGACCAACCAAGGGTTCAAGTCCAGCGGGGAGATTGAATACGAGAAATTCCGCGCCGAGGTGCTCAGCTTCGGGG
>CANIYR010000002.1 GCA_947471825.1 Phycisphaeraceae bacterium
CGGTGGCTTCGGGCAGTTTTTTGGTCCCCTCGCGCTGGGTGGGGTCCCCGGGCATGGCCCAGACCATGGCGAAGGAAATGACCAGCACCGCCGCAAGGACGATGGGGATCTGCCAGAGGCGGGAGAGGAGGAGGCGGAGCATGGGGGGATTGTAGGGAGGGCCGGCCGGATATCACCGCCGCTTGCTCGGCACCCGGTCAAACCGGTAATCATTCCACGCATCCGGCTTCAAATCGTTCTTCGCGGCGTCGAACAATTTCACATCCACCTGGGTGTAGATCGTGGCCAGGGGCGCATCCTGCAGCAGCAGGGCTTCGGCCTCGCGCAGGATGGCGAAGCGCTTGGCTTGTTCGCGCTCGCTTTTGGCCTTGGTCATGAGGGCGTCGTATTGCGGATTGCTGTATCCGCCGTCGTTGTTGGAGTCGCCGGTCACGAACATGTCGAGGAAGGTGGTCGGGTCGGCGTAGTCGCCGTACCAGCCGGCGCGGCACACCTCGAAGTTGCCGGCCTGGCGGCGGTCCAGCATCGGGTGGAATTCGCAGGCATCGTGCTTGATGGTCAGGCCCAGTGCGTCCTCCCACTGCTTGGCGATGGCCACGGCGACATCCTTGTGGACGCCGGAGGTGTTGTAAAGCAGGCTGACGCTTTCCATCTTTTCGCCCGATTCAGCCAGCCATTTTTTCGCCTGCACGGGGTCGAAATCCACGCCGGCCTCGTCGGGCGGCACATAACCCGGAATGGCGTCGGGGGGGACGAAGGCCTTGGCGGAGGGCTGCCTCAGCCGGGTCACATGGCTGGTGATGGCTTCGCGGTTGATGCAGGCGGCCAGGGCGCGCCGGACCTTGGGATTGGCCAAGGGATTGCGGTGCCCGTTGATTTCGGGCCGGCAGTTGAACAGGTAGTAATAGGTGCCGGCCACCGGGGTCGGGTGCACGTCGCGCCGCAGTTTTTGGGATTCGACCAATTGCGCCTGCAAGGCGGGGTCTTGGACTTCCAGCACGATGTCCAGGGCCCCGTCGCCAAGCATCCCCAGCGCGAGGGAACTGTCCGCCACCACGCGATGCACCAGGCGGATGTTTTGCATGGCGTCCTTTTCCCAGAAATGCGGGTTCTGGTTGAGGGTGATGCGCCGGCGCAGAACCCATTCGTCCAGGCGGTAGGCGCCGTTGCCGATGAGGGTGCCGGGCATGAAATAGCGGGCGTCGCGCTGGATGCGCACCGAGCCTGCGAGAAATGCGCGGCGCGCTTCCAGGGATGCGCGGTGCACCGGCGAAAAGGTGGGGAAGGGCAGCAGGCTGGTGAAGTAGGGCGTGGGCTTGGCCAAGGTGATTTCCAATTCCCGGCCGCGGGCCTTGAGCCCGACCAGCCGGTCAAAGGCTTCGCAGGTGCGTTCCCAGGTTTTTGCCGGCGTGCGCAGCCCGGCGTCGCGCAGCCAGGGGTTTTGGCCGAGGAAATCGCGCAGTTTTTCCGCGTCGGCGGGTTTGGCGCCGGCCAGGGTTTTTTCCAGCGTGCCGGCATTGAGGGCATCGGCCAATTGGCAGGCGTTTTCGCGCCAGGCGGCGAAATCCTTGGCCCCGGCGATGAGGTCCATCAAACTGGCGTAACGGCTGGTGGTGTCGGGCAGCATGACCCGCATCCAGGCGTAACGGAAATCTTCCGCCGTCACCGCGTCGCCGTTGGACCACTTGGCGTCCGGGCGCATGTTCAGGCGGTAGGCCAGGCCGTCCTGGGAAATCTCCGGCAAAGCCGTGGCCGTGGCCGGCTCGGGCTCGCCCCCTCCGTGGGGCGTGCGCAGGAGCGGCTCGTAAACGGAGCGGATGATGCGGAAGTCGGACAGCGTGTTGGTGTAGCCGGGGTCGAGGCTGCTGCAATCCGCCCCCACCGACACCACCAGGGCGCCGCGGCCCCGGGCGTCGGCCGGCAGGCCGCTGTTGGGCGTTTCAAACGAGAACCAGGACAGCCCGAAGGCGGCGAGGAGGACGGTGGCAAGGATGATGGCGAACTTCTGCATGGGGTGATTGTACGAATGAAGCCGAACCGGGTTCCCGGCGCAGGCATGGCGCGGTCCGCCTCATTTTTCCGCCCGGGCCGGCGCCCGGTGGGCCGGCCGGGCAAAAGGGTATAGCCGGCCGAGTTTGACGGTGCATTCGCGGGCCTGGCCATCCGGGCCCCTGACGATCAGGATCAGGTTGGAACCGGGCTTGGCCGCCCGCACCACCCGCAGCAGGCTGTCGCGGTCGCCAAGGGCGATCCCGCCGGCTTTTTCGATGAGCGAGCCGGGGGTGATGCCCGCCGCCGCCAAGGCGGACCCTTCATGCAGGCGGCGCACCAGGGCCCCGGCGGCGCCTGCGGGGAAGCGTTGCCGCTCCTCCGGATTGGTTTCGTAGAGGGAGTCCGTCACGGCGCCCAAATCGGCAGTGTCCGGGCTGCGCCGGCCGGTTGCCATGCGCGCCATGTCCGCCCGGGGCGCGGCCCAGCAGATGTCCTGCATTGCGCCGTGTGCCGAAATGCCGCCCGATTGGATGCCCACCACATCGCCTTGCGCCGTGACCCACGGCCCGCCGGACATGCCCGGAATCGTCCCGCCGGCAATGTGGCGGCATTCGGCGAAAGCGCCCAGGTCGGGCAGGTATTCAAAGGATGTGCCGGCTTCCGCCAGCATGCCGGCCACCAGCAGGCGGCGGCGCAGCATCGGGTTGCCGAAGCCGAAAACGGCCGTTCCCGCAGCCGGGTCGGCGGCGGCGATCGGCAGGCAGGGGTACGGTTTGCCCGCGGCCGGGGCCGGCAGGCGCAGCAGGGCGATGTCGTGCGCCGGATCGGCCGCCACCCGTTCAAGCGGCAAAAGACCCAGCGACGGGGAATCCCAGGTGAGCGGCGCCGAGCCCATGGTCGCGTGGGCCGCCGTCAGCACCCAGCCGTCGGCCGAAACCAGAAAGCAGGTCGCCTGCTGCTGGCCGTCGCACAGCAGCACGCCGCAGGCGGCATCCAGCGTGGCGTGGAGCGCCGGCGGCGCCCCACCGCTCGTGGCTGGCGGCGATGCGCAGGAAGCCAGCGCAAAGAGGAGGGCGCAAAGCGCCACAGCGGGGGACAAGCGGGCGTTTTTCATGGGGGATGGGGTTGACGGGCACGAAGATTGTAGGCCCCATTGCCTGGGCGGATTGCTTTTGCGGTCCGGTGGTCGGCTGAAGCCGACCCTCCTACAATGGCCGCCATGCCCCTTGTTTACGCCGGAATCGACGAAGCAGGTTACGGCCCCATGTACGGGCCGCTGACGGTCGGCTGCGCCGCCCTGCGGGTGGAGCATTTCCCTTTCGGCACCCAGCAGGCGATCCAAGCCCCGCCGGACCTGTGGGCGCTTTTGGGCAAGGCCATCTGCAAAACGGCCAAGGGGGCCAAGGGCCGCATCCTGGTCAACGACTCCAAGAAATTGAAGACCGCCTCTTCCGGCCTCAAAAACCTGGAGCCGGGCGTTTTGGCTTTTGCGGCCGCGGCTTCGGGCGCCATACCCGGCTCTTACACCCAATTGATGGCGGCGCTGGCACCCATCGGCATGTCCAACGCGTCGGATTTGCCCTGGTATGCCGGGGATTGCCCGTTGCCGGCGGAAAACGACGCCATGGCCCTGCGCATCGGTGCGCGGGTGCTGCAGGACGCGCTGGCCGGGGCGCAGGTCAAAGTGCTGGGCCTGCGCGCCAATGTGGTGCATGAGGACCGCTACAACGCCATGGTGGCGGCCACCCGCAACAAGGCCTCGGTGTCGTTCACCTTTGTCGCCGGCCATCTGGTCCGCTTGTGGGATGCATTCGGCCGGGATCCCCTGTTTGTGGCCATCGACCGCCAAGGCGGCCGCACCCATTACCGGGCGCTCTTGGCGCAATTGTTCCCCGAGGCGGCCCTGTCGGTTCTTGAGGAGGATGAAGATCGTTCGGCCTATCACCTGACCGAAGGCCCCCGGCGGATGACCGTGTTGTTTGCCACCGGAAGCGAGGAAATCCACCTGCCGGTGGCGCTGGCCTCGATGTCGGCCAAATACGCACGGGAACTCTCGATGGAGCGTTTCAACGCCTATTTCGCCAAGGTGGCTCCGCATGTGAAGCCGACCGCCGGCTACGGCGAGGATGCCAACCGCTGGCGCGATGACATGTTGCCGGTCCTGAAAAAGGCCAAGATCGACCATGCCCGGTTGCGGCGCATCGCGTAGAGGGCCTGACCGGCGTTAAACTACCGGACCATTCCCTTTCGCTCCCATCAGGAAACCCCATGGCCACCACCGAAGAACTCATCGCCAAAGCCGCAGAGCTCGGCAAACTCATCGCCGAACACGATGCCGCCAAGCAGTTGATCGCCGCCACCGCGCGCATCCGCTCCGACGCCTCCGCCGGCCAGGCCATCCAGAATTTCAACCGTTTGCTGCAAAGCCTGTCCATGAAGGAGCAGTCCGGCCTGCCCATCGAGCCGGCCGAGAAGCGCCAGCTTGAAACCCTTCAGCAGGCGGTGGCCACCAACATCACCCTGCGCGCCTTCCAGACCGCGCAGGTCGCCTATGTGGACCTGATGCGCCAAGTGGACGAGGCCCTGACCTCCGCCGGCCCGGATCCCTTGGCCGCCCCCGGCGGTGCCGAACCGCAGGCCCCCGCCGCTCCGTCCAGCCGGTTGGTGTATTGATTCACTCCGCCATAGGCGGCACCTGACCAAGCAAAAACCCCGCACTTGCGGGGTTTTTGCTTGGTCAGGCGCCGCTTAGTTTTTGAGTGACCAGGGGAAGCCGGCGAACGGTGCGACCTTGAGCAGGTCGCCCCATTGGTTGACCATGCCCTGCACATCCTTCCAGTGGTCCAAGGACGCCTGCCCTTGGATATCGGGCGGCAGTGTGCCGGTTCCACCCATTGCTTTGTATTGCGCCCGCAGCAGCTTGTCGCCGGCAATCACCATGTCCCGGCGGTCTCCGGACGCCTTTTTAAACGCGTCTTTGGGCAGCACGGCCAGCTGTTGGGCGGCGAGCCGCTCGTAACGGAAGGCGGTGGCCATCACGTGCATCATGACGGCCCCTTTTTCACCGGACTGCAGCAGCTTGCGATACAGGGTGCTGATGCCGCCGGCGGGGATTTTGAATGATTTTTCGGATGGGTCGGCATAGCCCGGCAGGCGGTCGTCCAGCACCGACAGCAGGGCATTCTGAGAGGCGGGCGTGCCGATGACGGACAGAAGGTCCACCATTTCGCTAAACACCAAGTCATTGGATTCCTTGGTGGCGGCGTTGTGCAGAATGACCAGCAGCGCGTTTTCCTGCTCGGCACCCAGATTGCGGTGTTCGCCGCCGGCCGGCTCGATGATCTTGCGCATGGCGCGGCAGGCGGCGAAACGCACACCTTCGGACTTGTCGCCCACACCCGGGGCCAACGTGGCGGCGGCATCCACCGAAGGGACCCAGGCCACCACCATGACGGCGTTGACGCGCACTTGGATGTTGGGCGATTTGAGCAGGTCCTCTGCGGCGGGCAGCAAGATGCGGGCCAGCACGTTTTTATAGGCAACCGATGCGCCGGGGGTGCGCAGCTCCTTGATCAGCCATTCGCGGCCGAAGGAGATGTCGTCCGGCAGCCCGCTTTTGAGCTGATTGACGGCGCGCATCACCTGAGCATTGATGGCGGTGACGTTGTCGGGGGTCAGGTTTTCGGACGATTTGAGCGAAGGGGCCACATCGGCCGCGGCACGTCCGGAAAACGGGGCCAATGAGCCAACGATCAGACAGCAGGCGGCCAAGGCGGTGGCGGGGGACAAACGGAAGCGGTTCATGGGGTCTCCGGAATGGGCGGGCGGGGTACGAAAATATCCGAGCGGGGCGTGGGCGTCAATCCTTTTTGTCAAAGAATCGGCGCGGCGCGCAAGAACGCCTTTACAAGGGCCGGCGGTAATCCTATCCTGCCGCTTCCTTTTCCGGAATGTCGCCCCATGAAAACCCATCTCGCGCAGGATCTGCCCCCGGCCAAACGCCAGTCCATCGCCCAAGCATTCGCCTGCGTGCCTTCCGGGGTGTTCATCCTGACTTCGGAATATGAAAAGAGCCGCGTGGGTCACACGGTTTACGGCGTGCACATGGTTTGTTCCGATCCGCCGACGGTGTGCGTTTCCATTCCCAAGGGCACGCCAATCATGGCCGACATCAGCGAATCCCACCGGTTCGGCCTGTTGGTGGTTCCGGAGACCGATTCCCACGGGTTGGCCCGCAAATTCGCCAAGGGTGGCGCGGGCGGCGAAGAGGGGGAAGACATGTTCCTGGGGTTGCCCATGCTTCATAATGGCCCGGTGCCCATTCCCCAGCACGGCCTGGCTTGGATGATCTGCGATCTCATGATCCACTTGGACACCGAGGGCAATGCCGATTTGTTCATCGGCCGCGTACTGGATGGCGCCCCGTGCGATCCGGCCTCCCAGATACGGCCCCGGGTGCGCGTGCCGGCCTTTGACGCCAAGAAATAAGCAGTAAGGTGGCGGGTGGATTTTGCCTACAATTCGGCCATGTCCATCCCTTTTTCGTTCGAAGATCCGATCAACAAAGCCATTCTGTCCGTCTCGGAGGACCGCATCAGCGGTTTTTCGCGCCGCCCCCTGCATGAAATCGCCGAAAAAAGCGGCATCCCGCTGGAAATGGTGATCGAACGCATCCAGGCCATGCTGCGGGCCGGCTCCGTGCGCCGGGTACGCCAGACCCTGCTCACCACCTCGCTCGCCCCGGGCGCCCTGGTCGCATGGAAGGTGCCGCCCTTAAAATTGACCGAAGCCTTTGAATTCATGTTCAAGGAGGACCCGTCGTCGGGCCATGTGGTGCTGCGCACGACCGATGGCGAAAGTCCGGGCAGCAAGTACCGCCTGTGGACCACCCTCAAGGTGCCGGTTGGGTTCTCGCTCGCAAAACATTGCGCGTACTTGCAGGCCCAAACCGGTGCGGAAACCTTCAAGCTCTTGCCAGCCAACAAATTATTTGCCTTGGGTGTGGGTCATGTGCGCCGCCGCGAGTTGGAAGTGGGCGAGCGCACCGCCGAGCCGGGCCGGGTGATGGACACCGTGGTGACGCCTTTGACCATCCCCGAATGGCAGGTGCTGACCGCCTTGAAGCGCGAATTCGAGCCCGATGAACTGGTGCCCAATCTGTGGGACGCCCGCGCCAAGGAAGCCGGCGTGGACCTGGAAACCTTTTTGCAGGTCGGCGAAAGCCTGAACGCCCGCGGTTTGATCGGCCGTTTCTCGACCTTTTTGGAGCATGTCAAGCGCCATGACGACGGCAGCCGCGTCACCCAGTTCAACGCCCTGTTCCACTGGCGGGTGCCGCAAGGCAAGGAGATGGAAGCCGGCATGGAAGTCGGCCGCCACTGCTGCATGACCCACGCCTACTGGCGCGAGGGCGGGCCGGAATTCATGAATGCCAACGTGATGGGCGTCTCGCACGGCATGGAGAAGGAAAAAGTGCTCGCTCACAAGGCCGCCATCGACGCCCACCTGGAGGAGGCCGGCATCCCCGTCTTGTACACCAACGTGTTTTGGGGCGGCCGCAGCGAGATCAAGCCGAGCGAGTTCAGCCCGATTTCGTACGCGGCGTGGCTGAAAAGCAGGGGGATTGATCCGGAGACGATGAAGGAATGAGCGAAGCCCCCCCCGAAACCCCCGCCCCGCTCCCCAACCACGGCTTGGGCGTCCCCAAACGCGAGTTCGTGCGCGAGCCGCACGGCGACCCGCGCCATTCGCGCCCGTGCACGCGGCAGCATTACAAACTGATCGTGGCCTACGACGGCACCGATTTTTTCGGCTGGCAGAAACAGGAACCCAAGGGCGAGGAACCCAAGCGCACCGTGCAGGGCGTGTTGGAAAGCACCGTGCGCACCTTTTTGCGCGACCCGCAGATCACCCTGCACGGCGCCAGCCGCACCGATTCGGGCGTGCATGCCATGGGGCAGGCCGCCGCCTTCCAGGCCGCCACGCCCATTCCCACCGAGCGGCTGGCGCACGCCATTTCCTCCCGGCTGCCGGACGACATCCGCGTGCTGTCCTGCGAAGTGGCGCCGGACAACTTCAATGTGATCGGCGGGGCCAAAACCAAGCAGTACCGCTACCGGTTCCACACCGGCGAGCACCGGCCGCTGTTCAACCGGCGCTATGTCTACCACACCGGCTACGCGATGAATCTGGACGCCATGCGGGCGGCGGCGGCGCTGTTCCCCGGCGTCAAGGACCTGGCCGCCTACACCACCGCCGGCCACGGCCGCGAAAGCACCATCCGCGAGATCCACGATTGCCAAATTGAAACCCCGGCGGGTTACCCCGGCGAGGTGCATGTGGTCATCAGCGGCAACGGCTTTCTGTACAACACCGTGCGCATCATCGCCGGCACCTTGCTGGAGGTTGGCCGCGGCCACTTTCCGCCCGGGCAGGTGACCAAAGCCTTTGAAATGAAGGACCGCCATTATTCCGGGCCGACCATGCCGGCGGTGGGGTTGTGTCTGGAGTGGATCAAGTATTGAGGGAGGGTCGGCTTTAGCCGACCAAACCCGGGTGATATTCGGCGATTTTGGGCATGGCGGTTGGCTTTGGCCTGCTCCGCAGGTTTTGGCCTGCCGGTCGTGGTGGCCGGCTAAAGCCGACCCTCCCCCTATAATCCCCGCCCCTTTCCGGCCTTCCGCCGGATTTGTCCTTTTGCCCTTTCCCCATGTCCAAGTTCATCCCCGGTTCCGACGTCCGCAGGCAGTTCATCCAGTTCTTCGTCGAGAAGTGCGGCCACACCTATGTGCCCAGCTCGCCGGTCATCCCGGTCGGTGACAACACGCTGATGTTCGCCAACGCGGGCATGAACCAGTTCAAGCCGATCTTCCTGGGGGCCGAGAAGCGCGAATACACCCGCGCCGCCAACACCCAGAAGTGCATCCGCGCCGGCGGCAAGCACAACGACCTGGATGACGTGGGCAAGGACACCTACCACCACACCTTCTTCGAGATGCTGGGCAACTGGTCCTTTGGCGACTACTTCAAGCAGGATGCCGTGGACTGGTCGTGGGAACTGCTCACCAAGGTCTGGGGCCTCGACCCGGAGCGCCTGCATGCCACCTATTTCGAGGGCGATGCCGCGCAAGGTTTGGAAGAGGATTTGGAAACCCGCGCCCTGTGGCTCAAGCACCTGCCGGCCGAGCGCATCCACAAGGGCAACAAAAAAGACAATTTCTGGGAAATGGGCGACACCGGCCCGTGCGGCCCATGCACTGAAATCCATTACAACGGGCTGTCGAACAAAGACGGCAGCGTGGACAAGAGCGGCGCCCAATTCGTCAATGCGTCCAATCCGGATGTGATCGAAATCTGGAACAACGTGTTCATCCAGTTCAACCGCAACCAGGACGGTTCACTGTCGCAGCTGCCGGCCAAGCATGTGGACACCGGCATGGGCTTGGAGCGCATCACCCGCATTTTGCAGGGCAAAAACAGCAACTACGACTCCGACCTGTTCACGCCGATTTTCGCCGCCATTCAGCAAGTGACCGGCGCACCGGCCTACACCGGCATTCTGGTGGACAACAAGGACATCGCCTACCGCGTCATCGCCGACCACATCCGCACCTTGTCCTTCGCCCTTTCCGATGGCGCGCACTGCGGCAATTCCGGCCGCGAATATGTGCTGCGCTCCATCCTGCGCCGCGCCGTGCGCTACGGCCACCAGAACCTCGGCGCGACCGAGCCCTTCTTCCACAAGTTGGTGCAGGCTGTGGTGGACAACTTCGGCGCGTTCTTCCCGGAATTGAAGGCCAAGCAGGCACAGGTGGAGGCGGAGCTCAAGGAAGAGGAAATTTCGTTCCGCAAGACGCTGGAGCGCGGGATTGTGCTGTTTGAAGAAGCAGCCAAGGCCGCCAAGGGCACCGTGATCGGCGGCCAGGACGCCTTCAAACTCCACGACACCTACGGCTTCCCTATCGGCCTCACCCAGCTCATGGCCCAGGAACGCGGCATGACCGTGGACGAAAAGGGCTTTGAAGCCGCCATGGAAGCCGCCCGCGAACTCTCGCGCGGCGAAAAAGGCGGCGCCGATGCCGTCAAATCCTTGAACGACCTCACCCAGCAATTGGGCTTGAAGGCCACCGACTTCACCGGTTACGCCGGCGTGGAGTTCGGCCCGGCCGCGCAAACGGCGCAGGTGTTCGTGCTGTCGGCCGAAGGCGTTTACCGCCAGGCCGCCGAAGCCAAGGCCGGCGACGCCGTGGCCGTGGTGCTCGAAACGACGCCCTTCTACGGCGAATCCGGCGGCCAGGTCGGCGACACCGGCGTGCTCCTGATTGGCGGCGCGCGCATCCGCGTGGCCGACACCCAGCGCGTGGGCGATGTGTACTTCCACCTCGGCCAGGTGCAGGGGGGCGTGGTGAAGAGTGGCCAAGCCCAAGTGGCCGCCGTGGTGGACAAGGACCGCCGTAGCAAGATCGTCGCCAACCACACCCTGACCCATGTCATGAACCGCGCCCTGCGCGATTGCGTCAACGCCGACACCCACCAGAAGGGCTCGCGCGTGGACGATGAGCGCACCCGCTTCGACTTTTCTAACCCCGGCGCGCTGACGCCCGAGCAGGTGGCGGCGGTCGAGGCCCAGGTCAACGCCGACATTGCCAAGAACCTGAAGGTGGACTGGCAGGTGGTGCCGCAGGAAGAAGCTTTGAAAATCGCCGGCCTGCGCGCGGTGTTCGGCGAGAAGTATCCGCCCATGGTGCGCGTCGTGTCCATCGGCGCCACGGTGGAGGACCTGCTCAACGATCCGACCAACCCCAAGTGGGTGGCCCAGAGCACCGAGTTCTGCGGCGGCGTGCATCTGAAGTCGCTGGGCGAGGCGCAGGCCTTTGTGCTCATCAGCGAAGAAGCCGTGGCCAAGGGCGTGCGCCGCGTGACCGCGCTCACCGGCGAAGCCGCCAAGGCCGCCCGCGCCCAGGGCGCGCAACTGGTGGCCGAAGTCGCCGCCGCGCAGAAATTGACCGACGCCGCCGCCATCAAGGCCGCCGCCGCCCGGGCCACCGAGTCCCTGGGCAACCCCGGCATCCCGCTTTCCGCCAAGGCCCAGTTGCGCGAAGGCGCGGCCCTGCTGCAGGAGAAGGTCAAGGAATTGGACAAGGCCGCCGCCCGCGAAGCGGCCGGCAAGGCCGTGGAACAGGCGCGCGAAATCGCCGAGAGCGCCACGGGCGCCTTCATCGTGGCCCACCTGCCCGGCGCCGGCGGCGAAGGCCTGCGCGCGGCGATGGATGTCTTGCGCAAGAGCAAACCCGAATGCGCCGTGCTGCTCATCGGCGACGGCGAAGGCCGCGTCGGTTTGTCGGCCGCGGTGCCGGCCGAACTCATCGCCAAGGGCCTCAAGGCCGGCGAATGGGTGAACGCCGCCGCCGCCCCGGTGGGTGGCAAGGGTGGCGGCAAGCCCGACGCCGCGCAGGCCGGCGGCAAGGATGCCGCGCAAATCCCCGCGGCCGTGGCCGCCGCCCATGCGTTCGCCGCCGGCAAACTGTGATCTCCCCTCCCCTTTGAAAGCCCCCGTGCCCAACCTGTTCAACCCTTTGGTGATCGGCGACCTGGAGTTGCCCAACCGCGTCATCATGGCGCCCCTGACCCGCTGCCGGGCCATCCATGGCCGCGTGCCCAACGACCTGATGGCCGAGTATTACGCCCAGCGCGCCTCGGCCGGCCTGATCCTGTCGGAGGCCACTTCGGTGGATCCGATGGGCGTGGGTTACCCCAACACCCCCGGCATCTGGTCGGACGAGCAGGTGCAGGGCTGGCGCAAGGTCACCCGGTCGGTGCACGCCGCCGGCGGCCGCATCTTCCTGCAACTCTGGCATGTCGGCCGCATCTCCGACCCGCACTATCTCGGCGGCGCGCTGCCGGTGGCGCCCAGCGCCATCGCCGCCTCCGGCCATGTCAGCCTGCTGCGCCCCGAGCGCCCTTTTGCAACGCCGCGCGCCTTGGGCATCCTGGAGATTCCGGCCATCATCGCCGCTTACCGCCAGGGCGCCATCAACGCCAAGCATGCCGGCTTTGACGGCGTGGAAATCCACGGCGCCAACGGCTACCTGCTCGACCAGTTCCTGCAAAGCAGCACCAACCACCGCACCGATTTCTACGGCGGTTCGGTCGAAAACCGCGCCCGCCTGATGCTGGAAGTCACCGACGCCGTGGTGGATGTCTGGGGCGCCGGCCGCGTCGGCATGCACCTGGCCCCGCGCTGCGACGCCCACGGCATGGGCGACGCCAACCCGCTGGAAACCTTCGGCCATGTCGCCGCCGAACTCGGCCGCCGCCGTCTGGCCTTTTTGTGCGCCCGCGAGGCCGAGGGGACTGACAGCATCGGGCCGAAACTCAAGGAAATCTTCGGCGGCGTGTACATCGCCAACGAGCGCTTCACCAAGGCCTCCGCCAACGCGGCGCTCTCCGCCGGCCGGGCCGACGCGGTGGCCTTCGGCGTGCCCTTCATCGCCAACCCCGACCTGCCCGCCCGCCTGGCGCAGGACGCCCCGCTCAACGCGCCGAACCCGTCGTTGTTCTACGGCGACGGCCCGGAGGGTTACACCGATTACCCGAGCCTGGATGAAGCCCGCGGCGCATGAGGCGCTTGGCGCCAGCCACAAAAAAAGTCCGCGTGTCCGCGTTGGCGGGCATGCGGACTTTTTTCGTGTGCCGGAGCGCTCAACACGCCTCCGGCATAGGGCCGCCGTCCGTCCCGTCCGCTTGGGTCATTCAAAGCGCAGGGGTGGTGGCGGACGGCTTCGGGTTCGCCGGCGGCTCATCCTCCAGCACCGGCGCCATGCCGCGCCGCGCCATCATCCGTTTGACGCCCGCCAGCGGCATGGTGACGCTGGCCAGGTAGTTCATCACCGCCATGCGCGGACCGCGCACCCATTCGCTCATGCCGCGGCGGCGGAAGTCTTCCACCATGTCGGCGATCGTGCGCTCGGCCAGCGCTGGGTCGGCCAGGTCCAGCGTGCAGGCGAACCAACCGGTCGCGGTGGCCCAGTAACCACCGTTCTGGTACGTGTCCCGCTCGCAGCCGGCGTCCCAGTACATGCCGCCGGGCAGATGGCGGATCTGGCCGCGTTCGACGATCTGGTCGTAATGGTCTTTGAAATAGCGGGCGATGGTCTTGGCCTCTGCGGGCGTGGCCACACCCAAATCCACGGCGAAGGCCGAGCCCCAGATGTCCGGCTGGCCGCACAAGCCCGTGGCCGCGCGGAACAGTCCGGTTTTTTCATCCCAGAAAGCGCCGTGGATTGCCGGCACGAGCCGGGCGGCTTCGGCGCGCCATTGCGCGGCGTCATCCGGACGGCCGGCGGCGTCGAGCAGGTCGGCCAGCCGCCGCGACGCCTGCACGTAGAGCAGGGAGCAGAACAGTTCATCGCCCTGTTTGCGGATGGTGTCGGTGAAGCCGTAGGGGCAGCGGTCCCACCCGCCGGGCTTGATGTGGATCAGCCCGGTCGCCGGATTGCGCGGGGCGGCACGCATGGTCATCACCAGTTTGTCGATCATCTCCATCAGCAGGCGGCGGTCGCCGGTCTTCCGCCAGGTGTGCCAGGCGACATTCACCGTGAACTGGGAGCCGTCGGCCACCGGGTTGTCGCCCATGGTGCCGAAGCCCGGTTTGTAGACCGGCCGCCCGTCGAATTTCACGCAATCCACCGCCGCGCCGTCCTCGCGCAGCGCGCCGACGAACACGCGGCAGGCGTCGGTCAGTTCCCGGTCGCTGAAGGCCTCGGTGCAGCCCTCCAGTTGATAGGCGTAGTCGCGCAGCCAGAAGGCGCCGTACCCGGGCCCGGTCTGCGGCGGGAACGCCCGCGCGCCATTGGCCATCCGGCAATGGCCGGAGCGGATCATGCGCAACGCCGTGGCATGCAGCCATTGGGCGTCCGCGCGCAGGGCCGGGCTCCGATCGGGGCCTTGCGCCGGAACCCTGGCGTTCTGCGGCGCACGGCATGAGGCCGCCGCCAAGGCAAGCAGGAGCGGGAGCATTTTGCAGGGTGCGGCGCAGCTCACGGCAACTCCACACCGATGCCCACGTAATACTGCAGGTCGTGGCCTTTCTGGCCGGCCGGGCGCTGCGATTCGTATTGGTCGCGCACGCCGATTTTCAGCATGGTTTTCTGTTCGTCGGACAGCCGGATCTGCCACTCGGCCTTGCCGGAGAAGCGCCAGGCGTCGGCGTCGTCCAAGCTCTTGTAGGCCAGTCCCTCGCCCACCACTTTCTGGTTCTTGGCGATTTTCCAGCCGATGGCCGAGCCGCCCAGCACCGCCTCGGGCGTGAAGGTGTTGGCATCGCCGAAGTCGTAGCGGCCGCCCAAGCCACCACGGCCGACCACTTCCCACTTCTCGTCGTCGAGCAAGGTGTAGCCGGCCCCGCCGTAGGCACCCACGCGCCAATTCCAGGTGCGCTGGGTGTCGTGCTGGGTTTCGGCGCGGGCGAACAGCAGCCAGCCGGATTCGCGCCACGGACGCCAGTCCTGCATGGCGTGGAACTGGGCGCTGCTGCGGCTGTCGTTGTTGCCGGCGGTGGAATAGAACCAGGCGGCGTCGGCGCGGAAGGATTCGGTGTCGGTGCTGCGCAGGGTGTCGGCCTGGGCGTTCCACGCCTGGCTGCTGGCACCCGACGGGTTGGAACCGCCGGAAAAACCGGCCGACAGGTGCGACACGAAGCGGCCGCTTGTCGAACTGCCCTTCACCGGATTCAGCCATTTCGGGGCGTCGTCGGCCCGCGCACCGGGGGCCAAGCCCCACGGCAAAAGCACCAGTGCCGCCAAAAACAGCGATCTGACGGAAGGCACGCGGGGGGCGAACCAATGCATGGGCGGCTCCTGGACTGGGGGATTCCAGACAGGGGACGCCGGCGGTGCCGGTTTCATTACAGTGGGATAAGAAAGGGCCGCCGAGGCGCCGCCGCCCGCGCCGCCCTTGGCGTTCATTTTTACAGCCGGCGGATCAGCACCTTGCGGAACTCCACCTCGTCGCCGTGGCCGGCGAAGCCGAAGTGTCCGTCCAGCGCCTTGTCGCCGGCGCGGCCGGCGTCGCCATCGAGCGGCTTCACGCCCTTGATGTCGGCATCCACGATGACAAAGCCGTTGAGTTCCACCCGGTAACGGGTGCCCTGCACGCGCACCACCTGATGGTTCCATTCACCGGCCGGACGCTGGCAGCCGCGCTGCGCATTGACGAAGCCGTACACCGCGCCCTGCGCCTGGTAATCATGGATCGGTTCGGCGCCGCCGGCCCGGTAGCGCGGATGATCGGAGTCGAGGATCTGCAGTTCGATGCCGGTGTGGCTCGGGCCGCCGCGGCCAGGGTAGCGCAGGGCCAGCCCGTTGTTGCCGCCGGGTGTGAGTTTGAACTCCATGATCTGCTCGAAGTCGGCGTACTTCTGCCGGGTGAACAGGGTGCCGCCGCCCTTTTTCCAGTGTATGCCGCCCGGCACCAGGTCCACCGCGCCGGTCGATCCCTGCCAGCCGGCCAGGCCGCCCTCGAACAGGTCGGTGAATGCGCCCGGGCCGGCCGCCGCTTCGGCGCGCCGGGTCAGCAGCAGGCCCGCCTCTTCGGCGCCGATTGGCCGCACGCACACATTGCGGAAGCGCGCCTCGCTCCCGTGGGTCTGCAGGTGGATCGGCCCGCTTGCCGGGATGGTGCGCTTGCGGTCATGGTAGTTTTCCAAGACCGCGCCATCCACGGTTTTCAGGCCGTTCAATTCCACCCACACCCGCGAACCGACCAAGGTGATGTGCAGGCGGTTCCACAGACCCGGTGCATGGTCGGCCTTGACCAGGGGGAATTTGCCTTCGCCGTTGTTGTTCCACAGCGCGCCCGAGCCCTTGGCGGCGCCGTTGCCCTGCTCGGCCGGGTTGGCCGGATCCCAGATCTGCACCTGCGGCACCCCGCGCAGGTAGATGCCCGAGTCGCCGTTGGCCTGGATCTTGTAGTCCACGAACATCTCAAAGTCGCCATAGGCCGCCCGCGTCACCAAGTGCGGCTCCTGCCCGTCGGAAACCAGGTCGCCGGTGGCCGCATCCACCCGCCAATGCTTGGCCACGCCCTCGTCCTGGGCGGCATGCCACTTGGCCCGCTGGTCGGCCGGCAAGGCCTCAATGTCACGGAAATCGCGGGTGGTGCCGCCGGTCCAGCCGGCCAGGTCGTGGCCGCTAAACAGCGCGGTGAATCCGGCCGGGGGCGTATTGACGGGCGGCGCGACCGTGGCGGAGCGGCAACCCAAGGCAAAAAGGGCAAGCAGGGCGGCGGACAGGGGGAGGATGGGCATGGGGGGGGAAGGGTAAGAGGCGGATAACAATGGGGTCGTATCGGGCCAAGCCGGGCCTGGGATGGGGGGAGCGGTGCGCGGATGGCGGAGGGACGCGCCAAACCCTTGGGGATTACATGCGCCAAAGCGCGCGGAATTTTGCCGGCGGATGCACCGGCTGGGCGCGACCCCAAGGGTAAGCATGATGTTCGCATGGCCGTCGGCATCTGCTTGTCCCGCACCAACCGGCCTGCGGGGGGGCCTCAACTGTTCAACTCAAAATCACGTTTTCCACAATCGCCTGAACGCCGATATTCGGTGATAATGACGGAGTCTCTTCGTTTTCATCCATTCCCAACCACCCGATTATTTTTGAAAGGTTTGTTATGCGCTCTTTTCTGTGGGCTGTTCCGGCTTCCTTGGTTCTCCTCACCACCATCGGTTGCAGCACCGGCCAGCACGTGAAATACGATGTTGACGGCAAAGCGGTGGCCGTTGAGGAACACACTTACGAAAAGCCCGCGAACACCAACCCGGCCCCGGCCACTGTGCTGCCCGAGCCGGCACCGGCTCCCGAGCCTGCCGAGCATGCCGGCGCCAACACCTATGTGGTGCAAAAGGGCGACACCCTGCAGAAGATTTCGCAGAAGACCTATGGCACCACCAAGAAGTGGCCCGCCATCATGAAGGCCAACGGCATGAAGGATGACAAGATCCGCGTCGGCCAGAAACTGGTGCTGCCGCAAGAGAAGTGAAAACAGGTGCGGCTGCCCGCCGCGCTTGGTCAACCGACATCAAACAACAGCGCGCGCCGACCATTCGGCGCGCGCTGTTGTTTGATGGTGCGCGCGGCGGTTTTCACGCCGGGTCAATCCTCTAGGTTCACCTGACCGCCCTCCGGCCAGTCGTTCATTTTGAGCCGAGCCTTGAGCAATTCGGCGGTGAGTGCGCGGCACACATCCTCCACCTGCTCTTCGCGCATGCGGTTGAACAGCGGCAGGCGCAGGGTGCGTTTGGACAGCGCCTCGGCCACCGGCAGTGCGGTGGTTTTGCCGAAGCGCTCGACGCAGGCCGGCATGCGGTGGGCGCAGCGCAGGGCCTTGCCGGCATGGATGCCGTGGGCAAGCAGGCCCGCCAGGATGTCGTCGCGCTGCGCCGCGCGGTAGTCGGTCGAAAGCCTGGCCCACAGCACCGGCCAGGCGTGCGTTTCGCCGTCCTGAAGGTCGGGCAGGATGAGATCGGGGATTTCCAGCAGGTGTCGCAGGTAGCAGCGGGCCAGCGCATGCCGGCGCGCCAGGATTTCCGGCAGCCGGTGCAGTTGCGCCAAGCCAAGCGCCGCCGCGTGCGGCGGCATGGGCGCGCCCAAGGGCAGCAGCCCGGCGCAGCACGGATCGGTCAGGGCCTTGCGGGCGGACTCGGCCAGGCGGTCGTCATCGGTCAAAAGTGCGCCGCCGCACCAGGCGGTCATCGGCGCCCCGTGGCCGAAATCGAAAAAGCTGGCCCGGCCGATGGTGCCCAAAAGCCGCTGGCCGGACAGCGAGCCGAAGGCCTGCCCGCCGTCTTCCAAGAGCGGCAGTTCCAACCGCCGCGTCACCGCCGCCACCGCCTCGATGCCGGCTTGCCCGGCTGCGCCGACGGCCGCCACCACGGCGCGGGTGCGCGGGGTTTGCGCCGCCTCCACCGCGGCCGGGCTCGCCACCATGCGGGCGGGATCCACATCCACAAAGACCGGCCTGACGCCCATGGCCGCCATGGCGAGCAGGGTGTTGTCGGGCACCAGGGCGCTGCAGATCACCTCGTCGCCGGGGGACAGGCGCAATCCGGCGAGCGCCGCCCAGGCGGCCGCCGGGCCGGTGGCGCAAGCGATGGCATGCCGGCGTCCGCAGTGGGCGGCCAGGGCGTCCTCAAACCGCCTGGGGGCATGGGCATCGCCGGCGGATGCCGCCGCCGCGTACGCTTCTTCGGGGGGGATGTCGGGCAAGTCCAGGGGAATGGTCGGCATGGCAACCGTCAGTTTAGGGCGCAGGGGCCGCAAGTCCATCTTTTTTTGGCGGCCCGGGCGGCGGCGCACTGCAAAAGGCGCTGCCTTACTATCTCCATCCATGGCCTACGAACGCCCGCTCATTTCGGATTTGCACGCCTATGCGCCGGGGGAGCAGCCCGCCGACATGTCGCGTGTCATCAAGCTCAACACCAACGAAAACCCCTATCCGCCGGCCCCGGAAGTGATGGCGGCCATACACCAGGTGTCCGCCGATGCCCTGCGCCGCTATCCGTCGCCCTCCGCCGCGGGTTTCCGCGGCGCGGCGGCCGCCCTGCACGGGGTGCATGCCGACCAGATCATCGCCACCAACGGCGGCGACGAACTGCTGCGCATGCTGATCCAGGTGTTCGCCGAGCCGGGCGGGGTCATCGGCCTTTCCGAGCCGACCTACACCCTCTACGCCGTGCTGGCGGCCTCGCACGGCGCGGGCATCGCCAAAGTGGAGCGCGGCCCGGGGTTTGAACTGCCCGCGGACCTCGCGCAAAAGTGGAACGCCGCCGGCGCCCGCATCGGCTTTGTGGTCAATCCCCACGCGCCGACCGGCCGCTTTGAAACGCCGGAAACCCTGGCCCGGGTGGCCCGGGAGTTCCAGGGCGTCCTGGTGGTGGACGAAGCCTATGTGGATTTCGCCCCGGATTCCTGCCTGTCCCTGGTGCGCGGCCTGGCCGCCCTGCCCAACGTGATCCTGCTGCGGAGCATGAGCAAGGGCTACGGCCTCGCCGGTTTGCGCTTTGGCTACGGCATCGGCCCGTCCGCGCTGGTGGCCGCCATGCACAAGGTGCGCGATTCCTACAATTGCGACGCGCTGTCGCAGGCCGCCGCCACCGCGGCACTTCAGGCGCAGGCGTATTACCTGCCGCTGCATGGCCGGGTCAGGGCCGAGCGCGACCGCCTGGCCGGCGCCCTGCGCCAGCGCGGCTGGAAGGTGCCCGACAGCCACACCAATTTCATCCTGGCCGAGCCGCCGGTGGACGGCAATTTCTCCGCTTTTGAACTCTACGGCGCCCTCAAGCTGCGCCGCATCCTGGTGCGCTACTTCAAGTATCCGCGCCTTGACGACAAGCTGCGCATCACCATCGGCACCCCCGAGCAGGACGACCGACTGCTCGCCGAGATTGACGACATCGTTTCCGGCAGCACCGGGGCCTTCCAGCCTTTTCCAAGCCCGCACACGGATTCCCGTGCCGACCTCCGCGCGCTGCCGGGCACCAACCCGCCCCATCCGCCAAAACTCCCCTAACCCCCGATCCGAGAAACCCCATGGCCCGCACCGCCACCATCTCCCGCAAGACGAATGAAACGCAGATTTCCCTCGAGCTCAACCTCGACGGCGGCACCTACGAGAACAAGTCAGGCGTCGGCTTCTTCGACCACATGCTCGACCACATCGGCCGCCACGGCAAGCTGGGGATCAAGGTGTCCTGCAAGGGCGACACCCAGGTGGACGACCACCACAGCGTGGAGGACATCGGCATCGCCTTCGGCCTTGCGCTCAAGGAGGCCTTGGGCGACAAGCGCGGCATCGAGCGCTACGGCTCGGCCGCCGTGCCGATGGATGAAACCCTGGCCCGCGTGGCGCTTGACCTGTCGGGCCGCCCGTCCCTGGTCTTCCGCGTCGAGCCGGAATCCTTCAGCAAGTACGCCGTGCCGATCGGCGCCTTCGATGTGCAGCTGGTGCAGGAATTCTTCAACGCCGTGGCCAACCACGCCGGCATGAACCTGCACATCGAGGTGCCTTGGGGGAGCAACAACCACCACATCGCGGAGGGTATTTTCAAGGCCTTCGGCCGCGCGTTGCGCGAGGCGGTGAAGGTGACCGGCACCGACATCCCCAGCACCAAGGGCGTGATCTGAGGGAGGGTCGGCTTCGGCCGGCCGGTTGGCCGCAGGCCAAGGGGAGTGGGGGAGTCGCCAAACAACACCCAAGGCATCCGTTTTGGCGGATGCCTTGGGTGTTTTCGTATGTGATTTCACCGTGCGCTTGCGTCACCGGCCGGCTGAAGCCGTGTGCCCATGCAAAAACCCCGCCATGAGGCGGGGTTTTGTTTGTCAGTCAATTGAAACGCGCCATTAGGCGGCGACCTTGCCGGACTTCTTGGCATTCAAAGCGGCAGCGAGGCGGCTCTTGTAGCGCGAGGCCGTGTTCTTGTGCAAAGCCGGGGTGCTGGCGACCTGGTCGAGCAGCTTGTAGAGGGCGGTGAGGGCGGTTTCGCACTGCTCGTTGCTGCCGTGCAGCAGGAGTTCGCGGAAATCCTTGATGGCGCTGCGGTGGGCGGCCTTGGCCCAGGAATTGCGCGCCTTGCGCTTGGCGGTTTGACGGATGCGCTTCTGTGCACTGAGGGAATGGGCCATGGTCGTTGAAAAGTTGAAAGGCTACGGGAAAAGAGAGCGTTGGGAGGGAAAGGTTCCCGCGGCAGGGTCGGACATTATGCCAGACTGAACACTGTTTGGCAACTGGGGCACCCGGCGGGGGGCCGTTCGGGATAAGGAGTGCAATCAAACATCTGAAAAAAACGCCATTTGCGGGGTAGGGGCCGGCTTGCACCCGGCTTCAAGGGGTGGGGGCGGCGGCCGGGGCGGGAAGCTTCACATCCTCCGGATCCGGCTCCTCGTAGCAGCGGCGGTCGGCCGGCACTTGCGCCCGCAATCCCAGCATGACCAGCCGCAGGCGGCGCAGGAAGACGTCCTCGGCCTCGTCCGGCCCGCAACGCAGGGGTTTGCCAAAAACCACCGTGCAGCGGGACGGGATCAGCATCTGCCAGGCCAGGTTTTCGGAGAGCGGGGTGCCGTGGATCCAGACTGGCACCACCGGGGCGCCGGTTTTCTTGGCCAGCACCGCCACCCCGCCGCCGAATTTCTGCAGCACCCGGCGCGAGCGCTGCAGGCCGCCTTCGGGAAAGATGCCGACCATCCCGCCCTGCTCGACGGCGGCGATCATCTGGCGCACCTGCGCGCTCCCGCGCTCGCCCTGGCGGATCACGATCGGGTCCACCGCGCGCCACAGGGGCGCGAGCACCCTGAACATGTACTTGTCCAGCATCAGCCAGCGGATCATGCGGTTGAGCCCGGCCTGCACCAGCCACGGGTCGGGGCCGGCGGTGTGGTTCATGCTGAGGATCACCGGTCCGCCGCCCGGCACCAGGTGGCGGCCGATCCACACGGTGCGGTTCCAGCCCAGCGCGTAGAAATTGGTCACCCGGTAGAACGCATTGCCGATGCGGGTGGGCATGATGCCGCCGGTGCCGTGGCGGATGGCGCAATGCGCGCCCATGGCGGCCAGGGCCAGCCCGGCGGCCCAGGTGGCCGTCAGCATCCACCTGTCGGCCGGCGGAACGGCCGACACATCGACATGGGCGCCCAGCAAATTGGCCTGATGCGCGATTTCGGGCAGGCCGACGATCAGGTTGACGCCGACCAGCCCCACCGTCGAGAGCATGGAATTGAGGCCCATCACCCGCCCCAGCACATGGTCGGGCGTGGTGGACTGGATCAGGGTGACGCAGGAAATGAGTGACGCATGGCCGCAAAAGCCGCAAACAAAGGCGGCCGCGAAGCACAGCGGCATCCAGGGCGAAAGCGCCATCACCACCATGCCAAGGCCGGTGGGGACAAGGAAGGCCGTCATGAGAATGCCGCCCTGGCGGCGGGTGGGCAGCAGCGACATGAACACGGCCCCCAGCAGCATGCCGGCGCCCATGGCCGCGCCAAGCAGGGTGGAGGTTGCCTGCAGGGGCTGGCCTTCCAGGTTGAAGTTCATCTTGCCCACCGTGGGCACGGCGGCGAACACCAGCATGGCCATGCCCCAAACCAGCAGGTAAAGCAGGTTGAGCTGCAGGGTGCGCCGGTGGCGCAGGATGTATCGGATGCCGGATGCCGCCGGCTGGCCGGCGGCGGCGTGCGGGTGCAGGCGCGGCAGGCGCATGAAGGCGAAGGCAAGGCCTGCGGCGCCATAGAGGCCGATGGTCAGCAGCAGGATGCGGCGGATGGTTTCCGGGTGTTCGGGGTCGATGTAAGCGCCGCACAAAACCGCCCCGATCAGGGCGGCCATGACGCCGATGCTGCCGATGATGGCGTTGCCCAGTTGCACCCGCTGCTGGCCGACGATCTGCGGTATCACGGCGTAGCGCGCCGGGCTGAAGACGGCCGCACAGGCGCCGACGGCCAGCAGCACGGCGAAAATTTTCCATTGGTGGTCCGGCCCGACCAGCGGCTGGCCGCCAACCGGCGGCAGGTCCGGGCTGGCGGCCACCGCCAGTGCGGACAGCCACAGGACTCCGCGCAGCAGGATCAAGCCGCGGCCCCAGTCGCAGGCCATCATGATGAACCGGCGCGGGAGTTTGTCGGCAAGCAGGCCGGCGGGAATGGAAAACAGGATGTAGGGCAGGAAAAAGCAGAATTGGTTGGCGGCATTGGCCCCCGTGGTGTCCGCCGCCTTGCCCCAGGCGCCCAAAAGCGCCAGGGCCGACAGCATGACCGCCTTGTCGCCAAAGCCGCTGGCCGCCGCGCTGGCCCACATCAATTGGAAGGCCGAATTGCGCCACAAGGGTTTTGGGGAGGGGGGCGGCATGGGCGGGATTGTAAAAGGAGCGCGGACACTCCTGTCCGCGAAAGCGGGAAACCCATGAAAAAGGCGCGCGCCGGGGGTTGGCGCGCGCCCTTGCAGAGATGGGCTTTTTCGCGGACAGGCGTGTCGGCGCCCCCTTACTTCCGCTTCTTGTACTTCTTGGCCGGCGGCGCCGCCACCTTGGCTTTTTCTTCCTTGGCCTTGTCGCGCGCGTTGAGGTGCTGGCGCTGGCGCACCAACTGGCGCTCGTAGAGCGATTCGCCCAGGGCGTCGCGCCACCAGCGCACGCGGCGCTCATCCTTGGCCAGGCCCGTCGCCGGGATGGCGTAGGTCTCGCGGAAAGCGCCCCAGGCGCCGCAGATTGCCTCGTTCACCGTGTCGGCGGCAAAGGCCTGCTCGATGCCCAGACTGTGGGCCTTTTCGCTGTCCAGCTCGCCGAGCAAAATGGCCAGCGCGGCGTTGCTGTCGGGCTCGTTGTTGACATGCTCGCTCAGGAATTCGGCGCACAGGGCCACGAATTGGGCGCGGCGTTCGCCGTCGCCGTCCACCGCGCGGTAGCAGGCCTCGAGCAAGTTGAGGTCCGGCCCCATGTGGTCGAGCATGCCCATCAGGACCGGCCAGGCTTGCGGGCCCATGGCCGCCACCTGGGCGGGGATTTCCGCGCCGGCTTCGTCGTCATCCTCCTTCAGCGCCTCATAAAGGCCCAGCAATTCCTCGGCGGTGTCCACGGCCTTCAGCTGGGCCAGGGCGCGCCAGGCATGCACCGGCGCGAAAATCCACACCGGGAAGTCGGGCGGGAATTCCTGGTCCAGCCAGTCCCAGGCGATGTTGAGCAGGCTCGGGGCGTCCTCGGCGGTCAGTTGCAGCAGCGCCACATAGTCGTGGGCCGGGGCGTCGTGGTCGTGCCCGCAGCCCTCGCCGCAGCCTTCGCCGTGCTCGTGCCCGGCGAACGGGTTGCCCAGGCCCGACAAGGTTTCATGGATGTTCTTGAAGCGCACCATCTGCTCGGGGGTGAATTCAACTTCGTCGGTTTCGGGGCGGGTGGGGGTGGTCATGGGGTCTGGAAGGGTGAATGGGTGGAAAGCAGGCGGCGGCCGGGTTCAGCCGGGCGGATCTTTGTCTTCGATGTGGAACAGGTACAGCACGCGGTGGAACACCGGCGACAGCAGGATGCCGGTGGAGGTCACGAACACCACGCCCGAGAACAGCGCATAGGCGGAGGCGAACACCTTGGCCCCATCCGACTGCAGGCTGTCCACCGGGCCCATGCCGGCCAGGATCATCGCCGCGTTGAGCAGGGCATCCACCCAAGGGAGGCCGGCGATGAAGTGGTAGCCCGACATGCCAAGGCCAAGCGAAACGCCCAAGAGGCCGCTGGTCAGGCCCAGAGCCCTCAGGAACCGGAAATAAAACAGGCGCTTGTGGTGGGCGTGGCTGGTGCGGGCGGGGGCGGTCATGGGGGGAGGGAGTTTAGTCGAGGGGCGGCGGGTCGGTCTTTGCCCCGACAAAAAACCACCGGTTTCCGGTGGTTTTGCCGCCTTGGTGCCTGGCCTCAGGGCGCCGCTTGCGCCGGCGGATCCTGCGGCGTTTCCGGCCCGTCGCCATCCTCCGGTTGCTCAGTCGCTTTGGGCGCTTCGGGCACATCTTCGCCTTCCGGCACCACGCCCAATTCCGCGGCGGAGGCCCACGCCTCGCCGTTCACTTCGGACAGGGCCTTCAACTTGACGAAGCGGCAGGACACGGCGCCGAATTTCACGACCTTTTGCTCCGGGCCGTTTTCAAAGGTGCCTTGGCTCACCGCCTTGCCGAAGTCCTTGCCATCCTGGCTGACATACAGCTCATAGTCCTTGATGTTGCCGTTCTCATTGCCGTCCTGCCTGGGCAGGTAGGTGAAGCGGTCGATTTTGCAGGCGCGGTCCAGCCCGATCACAATTTCGTGCGGGCCGGCCGGGCTGTCATCGCCCCATGGGGTGTGCCAAAAGGTGTCCGCGTTGCCATCCAGCGCGTTGGCGCCCTGGTTGTCATCCTTGGTGGTCTCTTCGCTGTCCACCGACACCAGCGAGAGTTTCAGTTGGGCCGCCGGTTCGGCCTGCGCGGCGTCCGGGCCTTCGTCGTCCATCTCCTCTTGGTCATCGCCATCGCCCATGTCGTCCTGATCGTCTTCGCCATCATCGTCATCGTCGCCGTCGCAGCAGTCGCCGCCCTTCCCGCCTTTTTCACAGTGGTCGGCGCCGCCCTGCGGGTGCATGGGTGGTTTGGCCGATTCGGTCGTGATGGAGGAGCCGATCAGGATGATGCAGCCGGGCAGGGTGGCACAGGCCAGGGCGGACAGCAGGGAGAGGGTGGCGAGCGGTTTCATGGTTTTCCTTGGGGCGTTGGGGCAGGCGATGGAGGGATATCGTCCGATGGCGGCGGCAAGGCCCCAAGTTTTTTTCGCGCACCCGGGCATGACGAAAAGGTTACGCGCCGGGGGCGGTTTTCGCGTCGCCCGTCATTAGGGACAGACCTTGTTAAATTTAATCATCAAATGATTTTACGAATAGGTGCAGACCTTTTTAGGGGCGGGGAGTGAACTGGATTTCCCGGGACCGAGGGTCTCCAGACCCTCGTCGGGCGTGCTCCGGACAATGAAGGTGCGCCGATGTGCGTGGCGTTCACCGAAAAGCGGCGAGGGTCGGAGCCCTCGGTCCCGGGAAACAGGGATGGTCGAAAGCCGCCGGCCGGGCTGTGGGCAATGCGCAGATCAAACCCATCCACAAAAAGCTTGCTTTCCGGATGGGCATGGACCTTTGCAGAAGTCCCGGAGCGAATATCACCCATATTCAGCAACGGCTTGCCAGGACCGGCCTTTTCACATTCAGTCATGCCGTAAGCCAGGCATTCGGCACCCTCTTGGGCCAGCCCTGCTCGGCATGGGAAAAGCGGGAAGGATTGCCAAAAGAACAACTCCCAAGGTGATGGAAGCCCAAGTGGCGAGGCTTCGTTTTCTCGGGCTGGCGGTCCTATCAATGCCCGCATGGCAGCGTGGATCGGGCGCTTTTCCGCCGAGATTTGCCTTTCGCGTGCAGTTCTAGACTCCGTTCCTCTGCTTCACCAAAAAACCACCGGCCCTCGGTGGTTTTTCCCAATGGCCCTGGTGGGGATCGAACCCACGCTGGAGCGATTTTAAGTCGCCTGCCTCTGCCGCTGGGCTACAGGGCCGCAAGTCTTGGATTATCCCCAAATCCCCCTGCCTTGGGCGGGGTACA
>CANIYR010000003.1 GCA_947471825.1 Phycisphaeraceae bacterium
CCGGCGGGGTGGTGAGCGACGAGATGTCACGCAGGCCGACCATGCTCATGTGCAGGGTGCGCGGGATGGGGGTGGCGCTCATGGAGAGCACATCGGCGGTCAGGCGCAAAGACAGCAGGCGGTTCTTGTGCTCGACGCCGAATTTCTGCTCCTCGTCGATCACCACCAGCCCCAGGTCGGCGAATTCCACATCCTGCGACAGCAGGCGGTGGGTGCCGATGATGACATCCACCTTGCCCGTTTGGAGGTCGCGCAGGATTTCGCGCTGCTCCGCATCGGTCTTGAAGCGCGACAGCGATTCCACACGGAAGGGGTAGCCGGCGAAGCGCTGGCGGAACGAGTGCCCGTGCTGCTCGGCCAGGACGGTGGTCGGCACCAGCACGGCGGTCTGCTTGCCGGCTTCGGCGCATTTGAAGGCGGCCCGGATGGCCACTTCGGTCTTGCCGAAACCGACATCGCCGCACAGCAGGCGGTCCATGGGTTTTGGCCCCTCCATGTCGCGTTTGACGGCGCCGATGGCGGCGAGCTGGTCTTCGGTTTCCTCGAACGGAAAGGCGCTTTCAAAGGCGGCCACCCACGGCGTGTCGGACGGGAAGGCATGGCCGGGCGAGGCGCCGCGGGCGGCTTGCACGCGTAGCAGTTCGGCGGCCAGTTTCTTGACCGCTTCGGAGGCGTCATCCTTCTGCTTTTTCCAGCGCCCGCCGCCCAGGATGGACAACCTGGGCTGTCCTGAAAATCCACCGATGTATTTCTGCAGCAGGTCGGCCTCGGCCATCGGCACATGCAGCACGGCGGATTCCGCGAATTCAAGCGTCAGGTATTCGGCACTTTGGCCGTCGCGCTTCAGGGTGCGCAGGCCGGCGAAGCGCGCCAGACCGTGGTCGGCGTGCACCACGATGTCGCCGGGCGACAGATCCAGGAAGGCGTCGCCGGGCAGGCCGGTGGAGACCTGCTGGGGCGCCGACACGCGGCGCAGTTTGCGCTTGACCTCGTAACGGTGGACCAGTTCGTGGTAGGGGAGCAGGAGCAGGGGTTTGGGCGCGCCGGAATCCCACACAAACCCGCGGTGCAGGGCGCCGGTCACCACCGTGCAGTGTTTGCGCGCCTCCGGCGCGAAGGAATCCAGCAATTCCCCCAATCGCTTGGATTCGGCATCCTGCTGGCACAGGACGGTCACCGCATGGGTCTGCACCAGGGCCGCCAATTCCTTGCATGCTTCCGGCAAATCGGTGGAAAAAGAGGGCAGTTGGGCCAGCGGGAGCTGCAGCGGCGGCCCGCGCCTGCCGGGGGCGGAGTACTGGTTCACTTCCAACTGCGGCCGTTTGTCCAGCTGGTCGAACAATGCGCGCGGTGACACGATGCCGATGGGGGACGACAGCCGCTCGAAGTAGCCGCGGGCCTGCTCCAGAAGCTCCATGCGTTCGTGCAGCACGACGGTGAAGTCCGACGGCAGCAGTTTCAAGAGCGGCACGCCGGAATCATCCTTGGCCAGTTCCTCGGCCGATTGCAGCAGGATGCGCGCGGAGGCCAAGGCCGGCGCATGTGCGCGCGGCATCAGGGAGTCGGGATCCAGCAGCATGAGTTTTTCCAACTCATCGCCGAAAAAATCCAGGCGCAGGGGCCCGGCCTCGGCCGCCGATCCGTCTGCCGCCACGAGCAAGGCGGCGTGGGGGAAAACATCCACCACCCCCCCGCGCAGGGCGTATTCGCCGGGCTCCGAAACGGCCGGGACGCGGTTGAACTGCGCCGCCTCCAGGCGGCGGCCAAGGTCGTGCGGTGAAACCACGTCGCCTTTGGCCAGATGGATGCTCACCGCCGCGACCCGCGACGGCGGCGGGACCGGCTGCATCAGGGCGGCAATGGGGGCGACCAGCAGGGTGGGCACGGCGGATTGGCCCTCGCCACTGCGGCGGCCGGCCGCATCCACTGTGCCGGCGGCTTCGATGCGTTCGGTCAGCAGTTCCGTGCTGACGGTGGTTTCCCCCGGCAGGACTTCCATCGCAGGGAAGCGCAGGGGCCGGATGACGAGTCCGGCGGACTGAAGGGCGGCCCAGTCGCCCAACACTTCATCCGCTTCATCCAGATGGGCAACCGCCAGCAGGAAGTTTCGCCCCGTTCGCGCCGCAAGCAGGCCCGCCAGGACCGCCGTGGAAGAACCGCGCGACCCGCGCACGCAGGTGTGGTCGCCGCGCAGAACCGCGTCTTTCAACGCCGTGAAAGGAGCGGCACCGGCGATGATGTCGAGCCAAGGTGTGGTCGGTGCAGGTTTCAATCCAGGTCCATCACATGCCGGCGCTCGCGGCGCATGGGGTTGAGCAGGATGTTGTCATGCCCGGGAATGATGATGTCGGCGATCTCAACAGCCTCGGCCAGGCTTTCCTGCGCGCCGGTCACATCAACGGCCCCGCGCAGCACCCGGCCCTGGTCCAAGTGTTCGCTGGTGGCCACGGCGTCGCCGGCGATGAGCACGGTCTGGCGGGGGAAAGTCAGGAGCAGGCCGCAAGTGCCCAAGGACCAGCCGTAGAGCGGGAATAGGTCCACCTTGGGGGCCAGTTTGTCCGGTGCGTTCTTGAAACGCTGCAAGAGGGCGATGTCTTCGCGGAGCAAGGCCTGCAAATCGGCGTCGCCTTCCTCGCGCTGGAATTTTTCAATCAGCGTTTGGCCGACAGCCTCGCGTTCGCGTTCAGAGATCCACCAATGGGCATTGGGGAAGGCTTTGACCCCCATGCGGTGGGCAGGGTGGAAGGATGTCACGAAAATGTCGGTGATGTCCTCGGCGCCCAAGCCGGATCTCTCGGCCAAGCGTGTCAGCAGCAGGTGCGGCGGCAGAGCGGGATCAACCAAGATGACATGTTCGCCGGAGCGAACCAATGTGGTTGTGGCATGTTCGGGCAGGGCGGTTGCGGGGGATTTTGCCCACAATTCGTGGCGTGCCAGGGTGCCGATGGAAATGATGCGGTAGTCCATGAAGTGGGTGCCGGGAACGGGGTTTCAAAGATGGGATTGGATGCGCTTGGCCAACTCGGCGCCGGAGGTCATGTCAAGGGTCCGCTTGGGCCATTCAAAGGGCAGGCCGGAGCCGTCGGCATGCTTTGGGATGATGTGGAAGTGCACATGTCGGACCACCTGGCCGGCGGCTGCACCGTTGTTTTGAAGCAGATTGGCGTCAGCGGTGCCGGTGGCTCCCAGCACGGCCCGCATGATCCTCGGCAGGGCGGCACCGATGGCGGCGGCGTCGGCCTCCGGCAGATCCGCCAAGGTCGCGCTCTTGCGCTTGGGGATGACTACCGTGTGACCGCGCGAAACCGGGTTGATGTCGAGAAAAGCCAGCACACTGGCGTCTTCATAAACCTTGAAGCAAGGCAAATCGCCGGCCACAATCTTCTCAAAAACGTTGTCGTTGGTGATGTTCATGGCGTAAGTATAAGTGCATGAAAAAGGCGGACGGTTTGCGCCATGCGCACCGGCCGCCTTGGATGTCGGATGCGTGGCGCTGAATCAGCCTTTGCCGCCGCCCATCAGCGAGTTCATGATGGCAATCATCGGCAGGAACAACGAAACCACGATGCCGCCGACGATGGAGCCCAAGACCACCACCATCATGGGTTCGATGACCGAGATCAGGGCGGCCACCGCATTGTCCACTTCTTCATCGTAATTATCGGCGATCTTGATCAGCATTTTGTCCAAGTCGCCGGTTTCTTCGCCCACTTCGATCATGTTGGTCACCATGGCGTCACACACTTTGGCTTTGCGCAAGGGTTCGGCAAAGGTGTCCCCACCCCGGACGGAATCGTGCGCGGCGAAGAGTGCGCCTGCGAACACCCCGTTGCCGGTGGTTTCCGCGGTTACACGGATGGCATCCAAAATGGGCACGCCAGCGGTCACCAAAGTGCCCAGCGTGCGGGTGAAGCGGGCAATGGTGGACTTGGCCACCAAAGGCCCGAGAACGGGTGTGATCAAAGCGAGGCGGTCAATCATTGCCTTGCCAACCTTCGTTCTGCGGATGCCTTTGTATGCAAAAAGAATGATGATGGGAATGAGGAAAATATAAAGCAAGCCGGGGATTGCCGGTGTGTCCTTATCCGGCTTGGCTCCAGCCCATACGAGCAGCGGTCCGCTGAGCCACTTCGACATCCAGAGCAAGAAAAGGGTTGGTCCGGGCATTTTGGCGTCAAACTGCTTGAAAATATCCAAAAATTTAGGCACGATGCCAACCATGATTCCGATCACGATGATGAATGCGACAATCAGCACAACGCTTGGGTAAACCATTGCCGACTTGACTTTACCCTTGAGTTTTTCGGATTTTTCAAGGAATTCAGCCAGTCGCTGCAAGATGACATCCAGCACGCCGCCGATTTCACCCGCCGCCACCATTTTCACATACAGGCGGTCAAAGGCTTTGGGATGCTTCATCATGGCATCGGACAGGCCCGAGCCGCTGGAAACATCTTCCTGCATGCCTTGAAGAACCGTTTTCAGGGGGCCTGCTTTTTGCTGCTGCTCCAGAACGTTGAGCGATCGCAGAAGCGGAAGTCCCGCATCCTGCAAAGTTGAAAGTTGGCGCGTGAAAAGGGCAAGATCTTTGTTGGAAACACCATCCATCCCCGGGAGGGTGATGTTGATCTCACTCATTTTTTTCTTTTTGGCTGTTCCAGGCGCTGATCCACTTGCCGCGGAGCCGTCGCCTTTTTTGCCTTTTTGCTCCTTCACGGATGAAGGAAAAAGCCCTTGGCTTTTGATTTTCTGGATGGCGTCTTCTGAAGTATTGGCCGTGATGCTGCCTTTTTGCGGCTTGCCGGCTTGGGTGATGGCTTCGTAAAGGAATGTGGGCATGGTTAATTGGGGGCTGGCGGTGATGGGTGGCAGCGGAAACGCAGACACATCCTAGGAACATGATAAGGTTGGTTGCGTCGGAAAACCAGCAAATTATGAGTTAGCGATTACATTTCTTCCAGCGTTTCACGCACCACCTCGTCGATGGATGTGTGACCATCATAAATGGCCAAAATCCCGGATTGACGCAAGGTTCGCATGCCGTGCTTCATGGCGGCGCGCTGTATCTTCTGGCTGGAAGCTGCGTTAAGAATCAAATCACGAATTTCATCATTGATGACCATGACTTCGTAGAGGCCCATGCGTCCCAAATACCCCGATCGGTTGCAATTCTCGCAACCGCGCCCCTTGTAGATTTTGCGGCCTTCCAAGTCTGCCACAGCCATCTTGAGTTGCATGAGATCGCGCTCGGTTGGGGCAAATGGTTCACGACATGCCTTGCATACTTTGCGGACCAGCCGCTGGGCCAACACGCCTTCCAAGCAGGCCGTCACCAAGAAGGGCTCCAACCCCAAATCCAAGAGACGCGCTATGGAGGTGGGGGCGTCATTGGTATGCAGTGTGGTGAACACCAAGTGGCCAGTCAAAGCAGCCTGAACCGAAATGCGCGCGGTTTCCAAATCACGCGTTTCCCCGACCAGGATGATGTCCGGGTCTTGGCGCAAAAAGGAGCGCAGTGCCGCCGCAAAGGTTAGTCCGACATCAGGCTTGACTTGGACCTGGATGATGCCATCCAAGTCATACTCAACCGGATCTTCGGCGGTGCATATCTTGTCTTCCAACGTATTCAATTCGGCCATGGCCGAATAAAGGGTGGTGGTCTTGCCGCTCCCAGTGGGTCCGGTGACCGCAACGATGCCGTTGGGTTTCCCGATGAGTTGCCGGAATGTGCGCAATTCCTCGTCGCGAAAGCCCAAGGTGTCAAGCGAAAGCGCGGTGTTGCCACGGTCCAAAATGCGCATCACAACCGCCTCGCCCCACATGGTGGGCAACACAGCCACGCGCAAATCAATGGGTTTGCCGCCCAAGGTCAGCTCAATGCGTCCATCCTGCGGGATGCGGCGTTCGGCAATGTTCATGTTGGCCATGACCTTCAAACGTGACACCAGCGCCATGGCCAACTGTTTGGGCGGGGGAACCATTTCATACAACACACCGTCAATCCGGTAGCGAAGTTTGAGTTCGTCCTCGAATGGTTCGATATGAATGTCGGCGGCTTTTTCCTTGATGGCCTGGATCAGGATCAAATTGACCAGGCGCTTGACGCGATTGTCTTCGGCCAAGGCCATGGCGGCATCAAGGTCATTGCCTCGCACCGCGGCAAAATCGGAAAAATCTTCAGGCGCCAAGTGCGCCATCATGGATGCCAGGGTTTCTTCCCCGTCGCCGTATTCCTGTTCGATACGCTTGGTGAGTTCTTCGCCGGCGCAGAAAACCGCTTTCACATTGAAACCCATCAGCAGGCGCAAATCGTCAACGGCACGGTAATTGTCCGCGGATTTCATTGCCACAGTCAATGTGTGGTTCGCTTGGTTGTATTCCACGGGAAGGATTTGGTAGGCGTTGGCCATTTCAGCCGGAACCATTGACTTTAATTCATTGCTAAGGTTGGCTTCTTTGAGGGTTATGATCCTCATCCCCTCTTGATGGGCCCTGGCAATCTCGATGTCTTCTTTTTTGATCAATCCCATTTCGAGCAGAATGATGCCCAATTGGGATTTGTCCTTTTTTTGGAGTGCCAAAGCGACATCCAACTGGTCTGCAGTTATTTTGCCCATCTTCATCAGGATGCGCCCGATTTTCCGTCCTCGGAAATCATCAATGCTGTTCGCGTCGGAATGGGTTTGTGGGGAGGGTTTGCTCATGAGGGGCATGGGGGTCTGTGAAGGTTAAAACAAAAAACAGGGTTGTCAGTGGCCGCTGCCATCATCCAACTCGGGTCTGCCGATGGTGCCGCCGGCGCGCTTGACTTTTTCAATCAACACATCGGGATTGCGCGAGCGATCGAGCATGCTGTCCGCGGCGATTTTCCCCGACACGTAGTGGTTCCAAAGATGGTCATCGAGCAGTTGCATGCCAAATTTGGCGCCGGTTTGGATGGCCGAGTCAATCCGGAATGTTTTGTTTTCGCGGATCATGTTGGCGATGGCAGGGGTGATGACCATGAATTCATAGGCGGCCACCACGCCTTTCTTGTCGCATCGCGGCACCAGCTGCTGTGAAAGAACGGCCAGGAGCGTGCCGGACAACTGCACGCGGATTTGTTCCTGCTGGTTGGCCGGGAAGGCATCCGTCAGGCGGTTGATGGTGGATGCCGCGCCGTTGGTGTGCAGGGTTCCGAACACCAAGTGCCCGGTTTCGGCCGCCGAAATCGCCGCTTCAATCGTTTCCAAATCGCGCATTTCACCAACCAGAATGATGTCCGGGTCCTGGCGCAAGGCGCGGCGGATGGCTTCTGAGAAGGGGGATGTGCCCTTTGGGACCGTGATATCCACATGGCATTCGCGGTGATTGACGATGGATTTTTTATGCGGATGCACATATTCCACCGGATCCTCCACCGTGATGATGTGGCGTTCCATGTTGGTGTTGATGAAATTGATCATCGAGGCCAGTGTCGTGGATTTGCCCGATCCCGTGGGGCCGGTGACCAGGAAAAGTCCGCGCGGCCGGCGGATCAGTTCCATCACGATTTTTGGAAGGCCGATCTGCTCGATATCCATCAGCTTGTAAGGGATGCGGCGGATGACCATGGCGATGGTCCCGCGTTGACGGAACAAAGCAACACGGAAGCGGGCGGATTTGGCCGGATCATTGCCCTCGCCATAGGCAAATGCAAAATCCGCGCTTCCGCGTTCCTGCAATTCGATTTGCGCCCGTTCAGGTGCGATTGCCTTCATCACGGCAGCCGTGTCGGCCGCTTCGAGGATTTTGGTTTGCAATTCAAGCAGCCCGTGCCCGGCACGCACGGTTGGCCGTTTGCCGACGGTCAGATGCAAGTCGCTGCATTCATTTTTAATGACAGTTTCCAGAATACGGTCAATCTGGATGAGGGATGGCGCTGTTGCCGGCTGGGCTTCGGGGTTGGTGTCTGCCATGGGGTGGTCTGTGTTATGAACCGCGGATGATGCGGATAAGGGGGAAATTTTTCAATGGTCCACGGTGCCTTCGACCTGGGCGATTTTAGACACTTCGTGGGGTGTGGTGCCGCCGTCGAGTATTTTGAGTTTGCCATCACCAAGGAGTGTCCGCATGCCGCCGGCCACCGCCGCTTTGCGCAGTAGGTTGACGGCTGAACGCTTGAAGGTCAGATCGCGGATTTCGGTGTTCATGACCATGATTTCATACACACCCCTGCGTCCGGCAAACCCCGTTCCGCCGCATTTTGGACAACCGACGGGCTTGTAGATGTTGCGCCCGCTGCTCAGGTCTGCCGGCTTGATGTCGCACAAGGCCATTTCATATTGGTCGGGCTTCGCGTCAACCTCCTTGCATTCATCACAGAGTATGCGCACCAATCGCTGTGCAAGCACTGCTTGCACCGAAGAGGCGATGAGGAAGGGTTTGAGGCCCATGTCTATCAAGCGGGTCATTGCACTGGGGGCATCATTGGTGTGAAGGGTCGAAAAAACCATGTGGCCGGTCAATGCGGCTTGGATGGCCACCTCACCCACGGGCTTGTCGCGGATTTCGCCGACCAGAATGATGTTGGGGGCTTGGCGCAGCATGGCTTTCAGGATGACCGGAAAAGTCATGCCGGTCACTTCGTTCACCTGACACTGGTTGATGCCTTTGAAATTGTATTCAATGGGGTCTTCGGCCGTGATGATTTTCCTGTCCGGGCGGTTGAGATCTTGCAATGCGGAGTACAAAGTCGTGGTTTTTCCTGATCCCGTGGGCCCGGTCACCAGGAAAATTCCGTTCGGCTTCAGGATGGTTTCCTTGAAGACGGCCAGCGTGTCATCGCGCATGCCAAGTTTCTGAAGACCCAATTTCGCCGAATCAGACCTCAGGATGCGCAAAACGATGGATTCGCCATGATAGGCCGGGCAGAATGAGATACGGAAGTCAATCACGCCGACATTGAGTTTGATTTTGATGCGGCCGTCCTGCGGAATGCGCTTTTCTTCAACGCGAACGCCGCCCAGGATTTTGAAACGGGCAATGATCGAACCTTGGGTGCGTTTGGGGATGGTGTTGCGCTCATGGCACACACCATCGATCCGGTAGCGCAGGCGGACACGGTCCTCGAAAGGTTCGATGTGAATGTCGCTGGCCCGCAATTCGACAGCTTCGGTCAGGATTTGGTTGACCAGCTTGATGACCGGCCCATCCGCACCGTCGTCGATGCCCTCCTTGACTTTCTGCTTTTCCTTTTCAGCGAGTTCAATCCGTTCGGTTTCTTCCGCGGCGGAGGTCAGCTCCTTGATCGCTTCGGCAGACTCGTCCGTTATTTTGTCGACCAACTTGGTCAGGCGCGTGGCGGATGCGACGGATACCCTGACCTCCAGTTTCAGGCGGTCCCTTAAAAGGTCTTCAAGCGCCAAATTCAAGGGATTGCTGGTGAGCAAATGAATGCGTTTTCCTTCTTGCCCAAGCGGAAAAACCTTGAATTTTTTCATGACATCCATCGGCAACAGCTTCATGTTGTTGCGTTCAATGGCATCGGGCGTTTTTTCCAAATCTATGTAAGGCACGCCCGCTTGGGCGGCGATAGCCTTTGCAATTTCCTCTTCGGTGCAGAAGCTGAGGGACACAAGGACCTCCCCCAAGCGTTGGCCTGTGTTCTTGGAGACTTTGAGCGCACTGTGAATCTGCTCATCGTTGCATATTTTCCATAGGCGAAGAATCTCGCCCAACTTCCTGCGCAGCATTGACATGAGAAACCCTTGAATCGGAGGCGTGCCCCGTAAAGTCGGGACGGGGACATTATGCCTCTACCCAGTTGGAAAGGCAAGGGTTTTTCTCAAAAGTGAAAAAAGGATGTGGATAACCGATGTCGGTATGCTTTCCTCATATGGCCTCAGATTGCAAGAAAACCAAGCATGTCATTGGTCTCTGCGGTGCGCCAGGTGCCGGCAAAAGCACTGTGGCTGGCATTCTGCGCGATTTGGGATGCCTGGTTTTGGATGCCGACGCCATGGCCCAAATAGCCCTTGAAATGCCGGATGTCAAAAGGCAACTCTTGCAAAGATGGGGAACGGAATCTTTTTTGCCCGATGGGAAACCGGACCGTCTCTGGCTGGGCAAAAAAATATTCGCCGAGCCTGGAGAGCGCTTTTGGCTGGAATCTCTGATTCACCCTTTGGTGCGTGCCAGCCGTAATCAAGCCCGTTGCCAAGCTTTTGCGCGAAAAGATGTTGTGGCAATTGTGGAGGATTGCCCCCTGTTGTTTGAAAAAGGCTTGGATGCACAGTGCGATGCCACTTTATTCGTGGATGCCCCGCTGGCCGCGCGTCAAAATCGGGTGGCGGCCACCCGAAATTGGTCACCGCAAGAACTGGCATTCCGTGAAAAAGCCCAATGGCCACTTGACACCAAGCGGGCAAGGTCTGATTATGTACTGGTCAATGATGCAGGGTTTGATGGTTTGCGTCAGCAAGCAGTTCAAGCCTTGGGATTGATTTTGGCAAGTCCGCTTTCCCCTCGGAACGGATGAAGGGATTATTTAGGTCGCCTCAGATTCATTCGGGTTGTTCCGGATTCATTTGTTTCTTTTTTCGGCGCTGAGTTGCGCGCCACCTCTTTTAAACCAACATGTCCGATACACACGAGAAGCCTGTTCGCCGACGCAAGCCAGCCTCCGTTCAGGAAGAAGGACTGCCTGGCATTTCCCCATTGCCAATCCCAAGCGATTCGCCGGTTGAATCAAAATCGCCTGTTTCCCTGCCGCCCCCGCCCCCATCGGATCCTGATGCGGTCATTTCCATACACGCGCTGTCCAATGTGCCGGTTTCCGGGTTGCAGAAGCAAGCTCTCGAAGCGGGGGTCAAAAACGCCGACACCTTGTTTGATCGCAAAGCATTGTCTGTTGCCATCATCAAAAAATCAGCAGCCAAACAGGGGTTGGATTATGCAGAGGGTGTGGTGGAATTGATGCCGGAAGGCTTTTCCTTCCTGCGCAATCCGGAAAATTCCTATTTGGGTTCTTCCGATGACATTTATGTCGGTCCTTCCACAACCCGCCGCTATGCCTTGCGCCATGGGCAGACCGTTCAGGCGGTGGTGCGTTCGCCGCGCGAGAATGAGCGTTATTTTGCCCTTGTCAAGGTGGACGCCATCAATGATGGGCAACCCGACAAGAATGCGCAATTGCGCCATTTCGAAGATTTGACGCCGCACCATCCATGCCAGCGCCTCATCATGGAAACCGTTCCTTCCGAGGTGGATACGCGAATCGTCGATTTGTTGGTTCCCATCGGTCGCGGCCAACGCGCCCTTATCGTGGCTCCGCCACGGACCGGGAAAACGGTGCTGCTGCAAAAAATGGCCAAGGCCGTCATCACCAACCATCCGGAGGTCAGCGTCATTGTGTTGCTCATTGACGAGCGTCCCGAGGAAGTGACCGATTTCAAAATGAGCGTCCCCAAGGTGGTGGAAGTCGTGGCGTCCACTTTTGACGAACAGCCCCAGCGGCACATGCAAGTTTGCGAGATGGCGATTGAAAAGGCCCGTCGCTTGGTCGAAAACGGGCGCCATGTGGTGGTGTTCATGGATTCACTCACCCGCATGGCCCGCGCCTACAACGCCGGACAGGCCGGTTCGGGCAAAATTCTGACCGGCGGATTGGATGCCAATGCCATGCAGAAGCCGAAAAAGTTTTTTGGTTCAGCCCGTGCGATTGAAAACGGAGGCAGCTTGACCATCATCGCAACCGCCTTGGTTGAAACCAATTCCAAGGGCGATGAAGTCATCTTTGAGGAGTTCAAGGGGACCGGCAACGCAGAGTTGTACCTGTCCCGCCCGCTGGCTGAAAAGCGCGTATATCCTGCAATTGACATCGCCAAGAGCGGCACCCGTCGCGAGGAGCTCCTGCTGGACCCCAAGGAATTGCAACTGGTTCACCGCTTGCGCCGCGTTCTTTCAGACATGAATCCTGTCGAAGCCATGGAATTGCTGAAAAACAAGATTTCCAAGACCAAGTCCAACCCGGAATTTTTGCTTACCATGAGCGGGGTGGATTTGGACAGGTAATTTCCTTGCGGGCAGTGGTTGCCGTTCCTGGAATGAACCATTCATCTTCATTCGTTTAGGTTGATCAAAAATCACCTGAATCAACCGCAATAAAATGATGTTTTTGGGCGTTTTGCCACAGTTGGTGCCGTCAAGAAAACAGCCAGCCTCATCCCGGACGCCATTTAAACCATTTTTCGGAGTTTTCCATGCTTCAAAAAGACCTTGCTTTTGTCCTTTTGGCCGTTGCAGGCGCATTGCCGGTCTCGGCAGGGGCCGAGCCTGGAAAAATTTTCGATGATGGCGTGATCGATGCGCCGGTTGGAAAAAAAAGCATTGGGCCGGCTCCTACAAAGGCTGAGGCTTCCCCGTCGGCCGATTTTCATCAAACGAAGGCTCCGGGCGAGGCGCCAACTGCCCAGCCATCTGAAAATGCCGGGCAGGGGCATCCTGCGCCGCCACTGCCAAAACCCGCTTGGAAAGTTGGCTACAAGCCATCGCCGGCGGTTCAGGCCCAAGGTGGGGCTGCAGATGACAACCCCAAAGTCAATGCCCCGGCCCAAACGCCGGAAAAGAAGGCGCTTGAAGTGCGGGAGAATAAGCCGGAGCTTCTTTCCCATGCCGCGGGGGATGAGCAGAAAGAGTGGGCGCTTGGCTGGCGGGATTGCGCCAAGTATTACGTTGGATGGAAGGGGGAGTTTTATTCGTTCGCGAAATACGACAGGAATTACCCAAGTTCGGCCATGATTGAAAATAAGCGCATGACGGAGAAAAGTTACTCAGGCACGCCTTCGCTCGCCACTTTGCGGCAGTCCTACAAGGATGAAACCGGCCAGGACAAAAAGCGTGTCCTGCAGAAGGACTCCGCCGAGGTCTTTGCCGCCGTTTCGTTGATGCCGCAGATCGCCGATGGCGAGTATGGATGGATTCATTCCGGCCAGGTGGTCCGGATTGTCAGTGCGGATGAAGTGGTTTTGAACCAACTTTGGCTGGTTGATGGCGAGGATTTGGCTTCACAAGAGCGCAAAATAAGCGCCCGGTTGCTTGCGCAGGATGTTGCTGATTTTCGCGCCAAGGTTGAGGATGTTTCACGCCTTCCCCGCATCGGCGGGCGTCCTCCCGAGCATCGCAACAATGGGGAGATCATCAATCAGTACACCGTTATGCAGCGCGAGGCCGCCCAGTGGTGGTTCGCCGAGCGCAGCAAGGCAAGGGCGCGGCAGTCGCAGGCATGGGGGGAAGACGCCTTTGCGGGCTATGAATGGCATGTGTTGGGATTCAAGACAGAGAAAATGAAAGAGGGGATGCGCTGGCCGTCGGGCGACAAAGGCATCCAGCTTGCCATTTTGGTCGTGACCAATCATTCCGTTTATGCCGCACCCTTGGCTTTTCTTGAAAAAGGATTATCCGAAGTCGAAATGTTGGAAATGCTTGGCAAGCGCGGATTGACCAAGGCTGATTTTGCTTCATTGGCCAAGGAAGCGCGCAGGCGCGATTCCAAAAACTGGCTGTTGCCGGTGATTAATGCCATTGACAAAGGGGAAAAGGCGCTTGTGGAACTGCCCAAGCAGAATCCAGCCGCCCCTGTCCCCCAAAAGCCGGACGCCAAGCCTGGCGTTTCCGGTGGCAATGATGTGGAATTGGCACAATAGGCTGAGGGAGGGCGGCATGTCAAAAGCGGCGGGGGCCGAGCCATGGTCCCATGGCAACTGCGGGGCGGCTCTTGGTTATAATCCGTCCTTCACTGATTCCCCATTTGCGCCCTTATTCACATCCTTATGCCCTTTGAACTCAAACCTTTCGATGTGGATGTTGAAACGACACCCTATTTGGCCGGACGCAAGTCATCCTCGGGCGACCGTTGGACTTTGAATTTTGGCCCCCAGCATCCGGCCACCCACACCACCTTGCGGTTGGTGCTTGAACTTGACGGCGAGCGTGTTGTCCGGGCAACCCCGCATATCGGCTATCTGCATTCCGGCTTTGAGAAGCTGGCAGAGGCCTTGGATTACAATCAGTACGTCACGATTGCCTCGCGCATGAATTATATTTCGCCGATTGCCAACGATATTTGCTGGCATGGTGCCGTTGAAAAATTGTTCGGCATCGATCTGACTCCGCGTTGCAAGGCGGTGCGGACCATTTTGGCGGAGCTGGCACGCATTCAGGACCACCTGATGTGCGTGGGTTGCGCGGCATTGGACTTGGGTGCATTCACCGGTTTTTTGTACGGTTTTAACGAGCGCGAGCGCATTTACGACATCATGGATTTCATCAGCGGCCAGCGGTTTCACCCCGACTGGAGCCGCGTGGGCGGCGCCATGTCGGACCTGCCGGATGAAAAGATTTTCATCGCCATGGTCAAGAGTTTTATTCATGGGGAATTGCCCAAGGCCATGGATGATTTGGAGGGAATGCTGAATAAAAACCGCATCTTCCGCGACCGTACGGAGGGCATCGGCGTCATTTCACGCGAGGATGCCATTGCGTGGTCGCTTTCGGGGCCTCTGGCCCGTGCTTCGGGCGTCAAGCGCGACCTGCGCAAGGACGATCCGTATCTGTGCTACGCCGACAACTGGGATGGCATGGGCGCAAAACCCGTTCAATTCACGGTGCCTGTGGCCACCGGCGGTGATGTGCTGGCCCGCTACTTGGTGAGGCTGGAAGAGATGAAGCAGTCGGCCAAAATCATCGAGCAGTTAATTGATTGCATCCCTGGCGGCCCCATGAATGTGGATTCCGACGGCAAGGCGGTCAAGCCGCCCAAGGCCGCCGTTTACGGGTCCATCGAAGGCCTGATCCAGCATTTTGAATTGGTGATGACCAACCGCAAGTGGAAGGCCCCGATCAATGAAGCCTACGCTGCCCAAGAATCCGCCAATGGCGAACTGGGTTTCTTCATTGTTTCAGATGGCGGGCCGAAGGCGTTTCGTGCCAAATGCCGTCCGCCGTCTTTCGCCAATTACAGCGTGTTCGCCAAAATGCTTGAAGGGCACCTTCTTTCGGATTCAGTGGCGATCCTGGGTTCACTCAACATCATTGCGGCCGAATTGGACCGGTAATCCATCCCCAACAGAAAGTATGCATGCCCATTCAGCCCCCGATTGATCCCGTCCGTTCCATCATCATCGAACTCCTGCAGATGGAGCGCAACTATTGCCGCGAGATCATGGCTTGGTCCGATGCGCTGGCCGAGGCCGGCACCGAGATCAATGGCGTCCCGGAAGCCGCCGATCTGTGGTGTTATGCGATGGACTTGATGGGGGTTCCCAAAGAATCCCCGACCTTTGAGCGCGAGTGGCTCAGCGAGAAGTGGTTGACGGTGGTCGAGTCCAATGACGAAGGCACTGTGCGGATTGAAAATTACCTGAATTGGGTCATTGCAGAAGTCAATGGCGGCAAACAAGGCGGCGGCAAGCCGCAGAAGGCCCGCCCTTCCCAACTGCCGCCGCAGTCCCGCAAGCACTAACATCCTCTTCCCAACTTATCCGCCCCACACCATGGCTTGGATCACCCAAAAATCATCCGCCCCCAACGACCTCGGCCGCCGTGCCGTTCCTTACCTTGCGCCTGCAACAAAAGACCGGTTTGAGCGCGATTTCATCCCGCGTTACCCGACCCGCCGCGGAGCCTTGATACAGGTTTTGCATGCAATCCAAGATGAGGTGGGTTGGTTGCCCATGCAGGCGATGGAGGAAGTCGCGCAATTCATCGGCATCACCCCGTCCCAAGTGGTCGACACTGCAACTTTTTATGAGGAATTTTTCTTCAAACCGCGCGGCAAATACACCCTGTGGGTGTGCCAGTCGGTCTCCTGCGAGATCATGGGCTCTACCGCCTTGCAGGGAAAGATTTCTGAAAAACTCGGCATTCACCACGGCGAGACGACCCCGGACGGCAAATTCACCCTGATGCATGTCGAGTGCATCGGGGCATGCGGCGGGGCGCCGTGCGCGCTGTGCAACCACAAATTGCACGAGAACCTTTCCTCGGACAATGTGGATGCCATCCTGGATTCCCTCCCTTAAGGATTCGCCATGGGCCTTTTCGACGAAGCCGCGCGCAACCTGGGACTGATGTTCCACAACATCGGCGCCGAGGTGCGCCAGGGCGAGGCGGAGGCCAAGGCGAAGCAGCAGCACACGCAAACGCATGAGCATTCGCGCAAGGTTGAGGAGGAACGACCCGCTCCCGGGGTCATCATCCGCCGCACCACGGTGGAGGAAATCATCCTGGCTCCGGGGGTGGACCCCGCCAGTTTGAAGAAAACACAGTCCCATTCCTAATTTCCCATCTTTCCCTTCCCATCCCATGGCCCTCGACACTCCGATCCTGATGAAACGCATCCCACAGGGGAACGTTGCCAACCGCCAAACCGTTTGGTATGACGGCTATGTCGCCACCGGCGGCTACGCCGCGCTCGACAAGGCCATCGCGATGGAGCCGTCCAAAATCATCGACGAGATGAAGGCCAGCGAGTTGCGCGGGCGCGGCGGCGCCGGCTTTCCGGCGGGTATGAAGTGGTCTTTCCTGCCGCCCCCCGACGGCGGCCATCGGTTTCTGGCCGTCAACGCCGACGAATCCGAACCGGCCACATTCAAGGATCAGTTGCTGATCAACACCGATCCGCACATGATGATCGAGGGCATCGCCATCTGCATGAAGGCCTGTCACCTTGACACCGCCTATGTCTACATTCGCGGCGAGTACCACCATCACCGCGTGACATTGGAAAAGGCCGTCCAGGAGGCTTGGGACAACGGCATTTTTGGGGAAAAGTCCCGGATGGGACAAATCAATGGCCGTACCCCGCGCCTGTTTGTGCAGCGCGGCGCCGGTGCCTATATTTGCGGCGAAGAAACCGCCTTGCTCGAATCGCTTGAAGGCAAGCGCGGCTGGCCGCGCAACAAACCGCCTTTCCCAGCCGTTTCCGGCGCCTTTGCCCGCCCGACCGTCATCAACAATGTCGAAACGCTGGCCACCGTGCCGGCAATCATTGAAAACGGTGCCGCATGGTTCAAGACCCACGGCGTCGCCCGGCCGGAAGGCGTTCCGCCGCAGGTTCCGGCTTCCTACGGCACCAAACTTTATGGCATCTCAGGCCCCGTCAACAATCCAGGCGTGTTTGAGGACCATCTGGGCATCAAGCTTTCCGCACTGATTGGGCAGCATGGCAAGGGCATGAGGGCCGGCAAGCAATTCAAGGCGGCTTTCCACGGCGGCATTTCCATGGGTGTTTTGGGCACAGACCAATACGACGCCGTGCTTGATTTTGACATCGGCAAACGCTGCGGCGTCTTGGGTCTCGGCACTGCCTGCGTGACGGTCATACCCCAGGATGTCTCGATGGTTGCCATGGCGCGCAATTGCGCCAGATTTTACAGCCATGAATCCTGCGGCCAGTGCACCCCATGCCGTGAAGGCAGCAACTGGGCTTACAAGCTGCTCTCCCGCATCGAGGCCGGCGAGGGCACAACGGCCGACTTGGACCTTCTTTCGGAATTGGCAGGCAGCATGGGTTCGATGCCGGGCTCCACCATTTGCGGTTTGGCCGATGGAACCAGTTGGGCGATTCGCACCATTCTGCAGAAATTTTGGAATGAATTCGAAGACAAGGTGGCCAAACCCAGATTTGTGGGCTTGGCGTTGCGCTGAATTGAAAAAGAAGACCCAACCCGTGCGCAAGCGCGGGTTTTTTTATGTGTTTGAGTCTCAACTGCGTTAAAAAAGTCTAAAAACTCCCGATTTTACATTTTTATGGGATTAATTTATCCTATTAATTGGATTTCGCCGTTTCCCGGTCCTTTGATTCACTTTCCCCCATACATTCATGATCCCAATCCAACCCCAACTCTCTTCCGGCCGCTTGGAGCGTTTTTCTTACGATGATGCCATTGTCCGCAAGTTCACACTGGCCATGGGCATCTGGGGCTTGGTTGCATTCGCTGTCGGCTTGCTTGCCGCCGTGGAGCTGTTGCTGCCTCCTCTTCGCGACCGTATGGGGGAGGGCACGGTCGGATACGGCGTCGTCGACACCTTGCTATCCATCCCTTACCTGCAATTCGGCCGCCTGCGCCCATTGCACACCAACGCAGCAATTTTTGCCTTCGCCGGCAATGCCGTGTTCGCGGCGGTTTATTACTCCACCCAGCGCCTTTGCAAGGCCCGCATGTGGAGCGACAAGTTGTCAGCCCTCCATTTTTGGGGTTGGCAGCTGATCATTGTGCTGGCCGCTTTGACCCTGCCTTTGGGCATCACCCAGGGCAAGGAATACGCCGAGCTGGAGTGGCCCATCGACCTTCTGATCGCCGTGGTGTGGCTGTTTTTTTTCGGCACCAACTTCTTCATGACTTTGGCCAAGCGCCGCGAGCGGCACATGTATGTGGCGCTGTGGTTCTACATCGCCACCATCGTGGCGGTGACCGTGCTGCATGTGTTCAACAATTTGGTGGTTCCGGTTTTCGGCGCCACCCTGGTCAAGTCCTATCCGATTTACGCCGGCGTGCAGGACGCCTTCATGCAGTGGTGGTACGGGCACAATGCGGTGGCCTTCTTCCTCACCACGCCATTCCTGGGGCTCATGTATTACTTCCTGCCCAAGGCGGCCGAGCGTCCGGTGTTCTCGTACCGGCTGTCGATCATCCACTTCTGGTCGATCGTGTTCATCTACATCTGGGCCGGTCCGCACCATCTGCACTACACGGCGATCCCCGAATGGTGCCAGGCACTGGGCATGGCCTTCTCGGTCATGCTGTGGATGCCCTCCTGGGGCGGCATGTTGAACGGCCTGCTCACCCTGCGCGGGGCCTGGCACAAGGTGGCATCCGAGCCGGTGCTCAAGTTCTTTGTCGTCGGCATCACCTTCTACGGCATGGCCACCTTTGAGGGGCCGATGATGTCGATCAAGTCGGTCAACGCCATGACCCACTACACCGATTACACCATCGCCCACGTCCATGGCGGCGCCTTGGGGTGGAACGGCATGATGGCCTTCGGCATGATGTACTGGCTCTTGCCGCGCCTGTTTCAGACCGGCAGGCTGTACAGCAAAAAACTGGCCGCCACCCACTTCTGGCTGGCGACCGCGGGCATCCTGCTTTACATCCTGCCGATTTACGTCGCCGGCCTGATGCAGGGCTCCATGTGGCGCCAGTTGGACGCCGGCGGCCAGATTGTCCACCCGTTCATGAAGGTGATGACGGCCATGCAGCCGATGTACGCGCTGCGCGCGGTGGGCGGCACGGTGTTCATCCTGGGTGCGCTGGTGGGGGCTTGGAACTTCTTCAAGACCTGGCAGATGCGTCCGGCCGCCTATGAAGTCCCGGTTTACGAAGCCCCGGCTTTGACCAAGGAATACGATGGCGATGACGCCGCGCCCGAAGCCAACCACCTGGGACCGGTGATTGACGCGGCCAAGGACATCTCCATTTTCTCGACCATGTGGTGGCACCGCCGCTGGGAGCGCTTTCCGGTCATGTTCACCTGGCTGGTGCTGGCGGGGGTTTTGATCGCCACGGCCTTTGAATTGGTTCCGATGTTCCTCATCCGCTCCAATGTGCCGACCATCGCCTCGGTCAAACCCTACACCCCGCTGGAACTTTACGGGCGCGACCTGTACATCTCGGAGGGCTGCTACAACTGCCACAGCCAGATGATCCGCCCGATGCTGGCGGAGGTGAAGCGCTATGGCGAATATTCCAAACCCGGCGAATTTGTGTACGACCATCCGTTCCAGTGGGGTTCGCGCCGCATCGGCCCGGATCTGGCCCGCGAAGGCGGCCGCCAAAGCAATGCGTGGCATCTGATCCACCTGCGCAACCCGACCCAGTTGTCCACCGGATCGATCATGCCGCCGTACCGCCATCTGCTTGAAGGCAAGATTGATTACGACTCGATTCCGCTGCGGGTCAAGGCCATGCAGCATTTGGGGGTCCCGTACACGGATGCCGATTACGCCAAAGCCAAGGAATCGGCCAAGGCCCAGGCGGCGCAGATGCTGAAGAATTTCATGGACAGCAATGGCAACAAGCCGCTCGACATGCTGAGCCACGATGGCGCATCCGTCATCGGCACCTACGACCTGACCGACACCCAGTCCCTCGCCTTGGTCGCCTACCTGCAGCGCATGGGCACCGACCTGTCCAAAACCGCACCTGCCGCCTCCGCAACCCCCGCCGCATCCGCGGCCACGCCCCCTGCACAAGGAAGCCACTAATGCTCAAAGAAGCCATCAGTCATCTGGACCTGTTCGGTCTGGCCGAAGCGGCCACCGTGATTTTCCTGTGCGTGTTCGTCGTGGTCGGCATCGTGACCCTGCTGCGCCCGCTGCGCGAAATGGACCGGATGGCCGCCTTGCCAACCGACGAGTTGCCGCGCGTTTGAATCCATTCCTCCCCATCCCATCATCCACAGAGCCGCGCCCATGAGCCGCGATCCCCGCACGCCAAAGACCGACCCCGCTTCCGACGCCACCCGCGACACCGGGCACAATTACGACGGCATCCGCGAATACGACAACCCGCTGCCCGGCTGGTGGGTGTGGAGTTTCTGGATCACCATCATCTGGGGTTTCATCTACATCTTCTTCGCCTTCCTGCCGCCGAAAATGTTCTCGGGCGAAACGTCGCTTGAGACTGAAAAGGCCGAGATGACCGCCCGGGTGTTCGGTGCGCTGCCGGACTTGCAACTCGATGACGCGACCATTCTGCAATATTCCCAAAAGCCGGAATGGACGGCCATCGGCCGCAGCATGTTCCAGGCCAACTGCGTTTCCTGCCATGCCTCCGACGGACAGGGCAGCGTGGGACCCAACCTGACCGACAATGCGTACATCAATGTGAAGACGCCGGCCGACATCGCGGATGTCATCGCCAACGGACGCAAAAACGGCGCGATGCCCGCATGGGGCAAGTTCTTCGAGAAGAAGGAGCAGGTCATGCTGGCGGCCTATGTCGCCTCGCTGCGCGGCGAGAGCCGGCCGGGCAAGGCGGCCGAGGGCGAAGTGCCGGCCATGCCGTGGGGCAAGGCCGCGGAAAAATAAGGGAGAAGCGTCCGTTCAAAAACTTTTTCGCAAGTCCCCTCCATGTCATCGAGTCCGCTTTTGGCCCCCGAAGAAGAAGTCCTCTCCACCCTCAGGGCGGACGGGCATCGGAACTGGCTTCATCCCAAGGTGGCGGTGGGGGCCTGGTTTCAGAAGCGCCGTGTCGTCGGCTGGTTCTTGATCGCGTTGTTCAACGCCTTGCCGTGGCTGCGGATGAACGGCAAGCCGATGGTGCTGCTTGATTGGATCGGCCGCAAGTTCCACCTGTTTGGCATCACTTTCGAGATTTCAGACGCGTTCCTGCTGGCCCTTTTGGGGCTGATCTGGATGCTTGGTATCTTTGCGGTCACCGCCCTTCTGGGCCGCGTCTGGTGCGGCTGGATGTGCCCGCAGACCATTTACCTGGAGTTTGTCTACCGGCCGCTTGAGCGGCTGTGTTTCGGCCGCGTGGGGGTCGGCGGCAAGCCGGCCCATGTGGCGGCTTGCCGCCGCCTGCTGCTGTGGGCCCTTTACGCCATCGTGTCGCTGTGGCTTGCGCATGTGTTTTTGGCGTATTTTGTCGGCGTGGACCGACTGCTTGGCCTGCGGGGCCATGAGGGATGGGTCCGGCGGTCGCCGCTGGATCATCCGGGCGGTTTCTTTTTGATCGGCTTCGTGACTGTGGCGATGGTCTTCGACTTCGCCTTCTGGCGCGAGCAGTTGTGCACCCTGGCCTGCCCCTACGGCCGCTTTCAGTCGGTGCTCCTGGACCGTTTTTCGCCGGTGGTTGCCTACGATGCCCTGCGCGGCGAACCGCGCGGCAAGCCGCGCAAGGAGAAAAAGGTGGCCCTGCCGCTTTTGGCGGCCACCGCGCCCTCGGGCGGCGATTGCGTGGATTGCGGCATGTGTTTGGCGGTTTGCCCGACCGGCATCGACATCCGCAAGGGCCTGCAGATGGAATGCCTGCACTGCACCCAATGCGTGGATGCCTGCGACAAAACCATGGACCATTTCGGCCGCCCGCGCGGCCTGATCCGCTATGCCACCGGCGCCACCCTGGCGGGTGAAAAGAAGCGCTGGCTGCGCCCCCGTGTCGTGCTTTATCCGATGGCGATCGCGCTCTTTTCGGCGCTGTTTCTCCACAACCTGGCCAACAAGACCGGTGTGGGCATGTATGCGCGCCGCGCCGCCGGCACTTCGTACCGCATGCTGGCCGACGGACGGGTGGAAAATTCATTCGAGGTGGAGGTGGTCAACCGCACCGAGGAACGCCGCGTTTGCGCCGTCCGGTTCGACGGGCTGGCGGGTGCCCTCTGGCAGGCCGACGGACTCGGGGAAAAGGAGCCGCCGGTCGTCCTTGCACCGGAGGAAACACGCAAGTTCTATATCCGGGTGCAGGTTCCGCCCACGGTTTTCGGTCATGTGCTGCCGGTCATGGACCTGACCCTGGACGACGGACAAGGCCGGCCGCAATCGGAAAAAATGCGGCTGCTGGGGCCCTCGTCCGTCGCCCCTGCCGTTTACTCCGTTCCCATTCCGTCCCCGCCGGCCCCCTGAGATTCCCATGAACGCGACCGTCCAACCGACTTTTTTCGAGCGCTGGTTCGGCATCCTGCTGGTGGTCGGCCTGCTGACGCTGAGCATCGCCATGGGCGTGTTTGGCGCTTATGTGGCCCTGCGCGGCAAGGGCCACGAGGGGGCCCGGGAAATTCCCAACGCCTATGAAAAGGGCATCAACTGGGACAAGGATCACGGCGTCCGGAAATAACATGAGTGCCTTACTTGTCATCCTGCTTGCCTCGCTCCTCGGCAGTTTTCACTGCGCGGGCATGTGCGGGGCTTTTGTGGCTTTTGCGGTGGGCACCGGGCAGGGAGCCGGCAAATGGCGGACGCAGGCGGCCTATCACGGCGGCCGGCTGGCAACTTACGCCGCCCTTGGCGCGGCGGCCGGCGGCATGGGCGGTTTGGTGGATCTGGCGGCCAAACAGGCGCAATTCCAGCACGGCGCGGCCTGGCTGGCCGGCGGCCTGATGGTGGCGGCCGGCCTGCTGATGTTGTTCAAACTGTGGGGCGGGGCGGGGCGGTGGAAGCCGCCGGCCTTGCTGGTGAAGTGGGCCGCCGCCGGACACCGGCTGGCTGCGCCCTTGCCGCCGGGCGGGCGCGCGCTTGCGATCGGGTTGCTGACTTTTCTCTTGCCTTGCGGCTGGTTGTGGCAATTTGTCATCATGGCCGGCGGCACCGGTTCGGCCGGCGGCGGCGCGCTGCTCATGGCGGCGTTCTGGCTCGGCACGGTGCCCATGCTGTCGGCCCTTGGTTTCGGGGTGCGCAAGGCACTGGGTGCGGCCTGGCCCAAACTGGCCACGGTCGGCGCCCTGCTCATCATCACCTTGGGCGTGTGGACCGCCATTGCGCGCGGCAACACGGACATGACGTCATGGGTCCGGCAGAAAGTGGCGGTGAAACAGGCCGGGAACCGCGGCGCCGGTTTGTGCGGTTCGCCGGCTCCGGCCCCATCCCCGGCCGCCGGCCCCGACCCGGCGGATTGCCCGCCCTGCGCGAAGGAGAAACCGTGAGCACGCCCATCACCCATGCCGCGCCGCCGGCCGGTGCGGTTTGCGCCTGCGCCCACTGCGGTTTGCCGGTGCCGCCCGCTTTGCTCACCCAGGGCGCGCCGGCCCGATTCTGCTGCGCCGGCTGCGATGCGGCCTGGCACATCATCCATGTCCATGGCCTGGATGATTTCTACCGCCTGCGCGCGCAAACCGGCACGCCGGAAAAGGCCGGCAACACCTTCGGCCGCTACGGTGCCTGGGACGAC
>CANIYR010000004.1 GCA_947471825.1 Phycisphaeraceae bacterium
CTGCTGGGGCGAGAGGTCCACGCGGATGCCGCCGGCGTTCACCGCGCCGTCGATCCCCTCGCCGCGCAGGTATTTCATGCATGCGTACATGGCTTCCACCGATACGGCGGTCTGGGCTTCCTCGGTCGAGGCACCCAAGTGCGGGGTCATCAAAATTTTGGGGTTGGCACGCAGCGGGCTGTCGGCGGCCAAGGGTTCCTTGACGAACACATCCAAGGCCGCGCCGGCGCACTCGCCCTTTTCAATGGCGGTGGGAAGATAGGTTTCATCAATGATGCCGCCCCGTGCGCAGTTCACCACATAGACGCCCTTCTTGCACAACGGGAAGGTCTTTTCGCCAAGCATGCCAAGGGTCTGCGGGGTGGCCGGCACATGAAAGGTCAGCACATCGCACAAGGGCAGGATTTTCTCGAAATCCTTGAACAGTTTCACCTTGCCGTCGAAGGCGGTTTCAGCGTTGTAAACCGGGTCAAAGGCCACCACATGCATGCCGAAGGCCAGCGCGCGCTCGGCCACCGTCTGGCCGATGCGGCCGAAACCGACGACGCCCAGGGTCAGGCCGTGCAGCTGGCGGCCTTCGTACTTGTTGCGGTCCCAGCCACCGGCCTTCATGGTGGCGTAGGCCGGGCCGACCTTGCGCAAGAGCGCCATCATCAGCGTGAAGGCGTGCTCGGCTGTGGTGATGGTCGAGGCTGCGGCGGTGTTGACCACCAGAATGCCCTTTTCCGTCGCGGCATCCAGGTCGATGTTGTCGACCCCCACGCCGGCGCGGGCGATGATCTTGAGACGGCCGGGGTTGGCCAAAACGGCGCGGGTGATTTTCACTCCGGAACGCACCACCATGGCATCGGCATCCCCCACAATGGTTGCCAATTCATCTTCTTTGATGCCCGGCTTGTTGATGAGAACGGCATCGGACTGGGCCTTGACCCAGCTCAGGCCTTCTTCGGCAATTTTGTCGGCGGCAAGAATGTTGAACGAAGCGGGCTTGGATTGCGTCATGGGGTTTGGGCAAAGGGATGAAAGGTGATTTTCAAAAGGGAATAAATGTTATCAAATAAGGGCTTAATATGGGGTGCACTTACATCCCATATTGCCGCAACCGGTAATACAGTGTGCGCAGGCTGATATTCAACTGCCTGGCGGCGTCCCGGCGGTTGCCATCGCACGCACGCAGCGCACGCAAGATGTGGAAACGCTCAACTTCCGCCAAGGGGGCGTCCAGGCCGGGCCCCTCGCCTTCCGGCAGCACCGGGCAAACAGGCAGGCATTGGTCGAAGGACTCCCCCACATCATCCTGCGGTGCCGCTGCCGGCAAACCGGCCAGCCGCGGCTTGACATCCGGCGGGCGGATGCGGGCCCATGCGCGCGACAAAGCACGCTCCAAATCGCCCATGCCGCAGGGCTTGGTGAGAAAATCCACCGCATCGAGCCGGATGGCCTGCTGGGCCGCTTCAATCGCGCCAAAACCGGTCAGAATGATGGCCTGCAAAGCCGGCTTTTCGCTGCGCAACTTGACCAAAAGTTCCAGGCCCCCCATGCCGGGCAGATTGAGGTCAAGCACCAGAATGTCAACCGGATGCTTTTCGAGATGCGCGAGCGCGGCCTCGGCCGAAGCGGCTGTGGCGGCGGAAAAACCCATGCCGGCGACCGCGCGCGCCAGCACATCGCGCAAGCGGGGCTCGTCGTCCACCAAAAGCACACGGGGATTCTCAGACACCGGATTCCTCCTTGGCCAGCGGCCACTCCGCGGTGAATCGTGCGCCTTGGCCGGCGCCGTCGCTATGGGCCGCCAAACGGCCGCCCTGCCCGGCCACGATGGCCTGCGCGATGGACAAGCCGAGCCCCAACCCGGGGGTGGCGGGGCTTTGCTTGGTGGTGAAAAACGGTTCGAAAATTTTCAGCAGATCGGCCGGTGCAATGCCAGCGCCGTTGTCGCGCACGCACAGGCTGGCCGCCACGCCCGACGGCGCCACGGTCACCACCACTTCGCCGGTGCCGGCCGGCGCGGCCTCCAGCGCATTGACGACCAGGTTGAGGATGACTTGGCGCAACGGGCCGGCATCGGCCAAAATGAAGGCGGGCGCGCCAACCTCCAGCCGCAGTTGCCGGTCCTTGGCCTGCTCCAGCCGGCGGGCCAGCGCCACCACCGACTGCGCCTCCTGCCGGAGGTCGAGACGCGCGCGGACGCCCGCGCCACGGGCTGTCTCGAGCAGACGGGCGGTGATCGCGCGGCAGCGGAAGGCCTCCTCCCGGATGACTTCCAGCGCCTGTTTCTTCTCGCCGTCGCCGCCGCGGGCGGCCAATTCGGCCTCGGCCGCGATGATGGCCAGCGGGTTGTTGATTTCATGGGCCACGCCCGCCGCCAGAAAACCGACCGAGGCCAGCCGCTCGGCGCGCGCCAGTTCGCCGGCCTGCGTGCGCACTTTGTTTTCAAGGCCTTTTTGCATTTCTTCCAACTGCGCGGCCATCCGGTTGATGGCGGCGGCCAAGGCGGCCAGTTCGGCGTCGCCGGCGGCCGGACCTTCCGGCAGGCGCCGTTCCAGCGCGCCGCCGGCCAGTTCATCCACCCCGCGCCGCATGCGGCGGACCGGGCCGGCCACCGCCATGTAAAGCGCAAAGCCCGCGGCGGCGGCCGCCCCCACGGTCACCAGGGCCACCGCCGGCAGGAACCATTCGCCCCGGTGGCGCAGGCCGGCGGCCGACTCATCCAGCGCCGCCGCTTCGCGCCGCAAATCGCGGATGGCCACATTCAGCCGGTTGAGCGCCTGGTTGATCGGCGCCTCGCCATGGGCCGCACGAGTCTGGGTCACCTGCCCCCGCACAGCCAGCACCAGATCGGCCGGCAAACCGCAGGATGGCTCGGCCAGCGCGCGGTCGGCGGCCAGCAGCATGACATCCGCCTTTTCCGCGGCTCCGTCGCCGCCCTGCGCCAAAACCGTGCGGGCCTGCACCAGCCGCTGGGCGACTTCGTAGGCCTCGCGCAATTCCTCGGTCACCTGGCGGGCGCGCGCCACCTGCGCCGACATGGACCACAACCCGGCCACGGCCGCGCAGGACAAAACCACGGCCGACAAGGCCAGCGGCACCAAGGAAAACGACAGGCGGCGGACCAGTGTCATACCGACATGGTAAGCGTAATGGGGGTTTGCCAAGGCGCGGCCATGCGCGGGCGGCGGCCGATACTCCAAAGAATGCCCGAGGGCGGGTGTGCAATGCCGTGAAGAATCAGGGAACAATCCGACATGATTGCGCCACGCATGCAGAAGCCGAGGCCAGCGCGGTCAACCACGTTCCCTTTTACAACCCCAAGCAAAGGCACGAGTGCTTCACTCAAAGGTTGGCGGCGTTCTCCGCCAAGTATTTGGCGACACCCTCGGTGCTGCCGGTCATGCCCTTGCTGCCCTTCTTCCAGCCCGCGGGGCAGACTTCGCCGTGCTTTTCGGTGAACTGCAGGGCGTCCACCACGCGCAGCATTTCGTCGATGTCGCGGCCCAAGGGCAGGTCGTTGACCACCTGGTGGCGCACGATGCCGTTCTGGTCGATCAGGAAGGAACCGCGGAAGGCGACCCCGGCCGGGGCGAATTCCACATCGTAGGCGCGGCAGATCTCGTGCTTGATGTCGGCGACGAGGGGGTAGCGCACCTGGCCGATGCCGCCCTTGTTGACCGGGGTGTTCTTCCAAGCCAGGTGGGTGTACTGGGAGTCGATCGACACGCCGATCACCTCGACCCCGCGACTGCGGAAATCCTCGATGCGGTTGTCAAAAGCAATCAGTTCGGAGGGGCAAACAAAAGTGAAGTCGAGCGGGTAGAAGAACAGCACCACGTATTTGCCGCGGAAATCCGAAAGGGTCAGTCCCTTGATTTCGTTGTCGCCGTAAACGGCGGTGGCGGTGAAATCGGGGGTTTGCTTGCCAACGAGGACGGACATCGGGATTCTCCTGTGTGGGGGTTGGTGGGAAAGGACGGAATCATAACCGTACCGGCGGGTTGCCTCAGCGGATCGCCCGCTTGACCACCCCCGGCGGGACCCCGATCCCCACCACCAGCACCCGGCCCACATACGGGGCCGCATAGGGTTCGTTCATCCCGGTTTTCACATCCACAAAAGTCGCCGTGGCATCGGCTTTGACCGTCGGATGGGCGGCAAGGCCGGTGTCGGCGTCGAGGCCCGAGGGCACATCCAGCGACAGCACCCAGGGTTTTTGCCGGGTGGCGGTCGGACTCAGGGTTTGCGTCGGGGCCGCGCAGCCGCAGCCGCCGGCCTTACCGCAGCCGCCTGCGGGCACATCCAAACAAGTGGCGCCGGCTTGGGCGGCGGCGATGGCGCGGATGGCATCGGCGATCGGCTTTCGGACTTCATCGCCACCGAAACCGGTGCCGAGCAGGGCATCCACGATCAGATCGGCCGCGGACCACACCGGCAGGCATTCGGCCAGGGTTTCCGGGGTGTCACAGCGCACCACGGCAACGCCCGAGCGGCTTGCAGCAACTGCGTTTATTCGGGCATCGCCCCGCAAGTCATCGGGATTGACGGCCGCGAACACGCCGACCGAAAGGCCGGCGGCGTACAGGTGACGGGCCAGCGCATAACCATCGCCGCCGTTGTTGCCGCCGCCGCAGACGACGGCCACCTTGGTGGCCGGCTGGCCCTGGCTGCCGCGGGCCTCCAGCATGCCCTTGCAGATGTCGGCGGCGCCGATGGCGGCGTTCTCCATGAGGAGGATGGAAGGCAGGCCGAGTTCACGCTCGGCATACAGGTCAATGGCGCGGGATTGGGCACGGGTGATGGGCATGGGGTGAATGATAGGCTGCGGCGCCTATCATTCACCCCATGCGCAACCTCCACGGTAAAGTCATCCTCATCTCCGGCGCCAGCGCCGGCATTGGCCTCGCCACCGCGCTGGCTTGCGCCAAGGCGGGCATGAACGCCTCCATGTGCGGGCGCGACCTGCCGCGGCTAGAGGCGGCGGCCCAAACCATCCGCGCCGCCTGCCCGGGGGCCAACCTGCACCTGTTCGCCGCCGATGTGTCTAGGCAAGCCGAAGTGGAGGCTTGGGTGGCCGATGCCGCGGGGTGTTTCGGCCGGGTGGACGCCATTTATTGCAACGCCGGCTACGGCCAGTTGCGGACCATCCTGGAAACCACCGACCGCGAAATCCGCGAGATGTTCGAGACCAATTACTTCGGCACGCTGAGTCTCATTCAGGCCGCCATGCCGCATTTGCGCAAGGCTGACGGCGGCCTCCGGCACATCCTCATCTGCGCCTCGGCGGCGGCCAAGGTGGGGTTGCCCTCCTACGGCCACTACAGCGCGACCAAGGCCGCGCAGGATGCGGTGGCCTCGGCCCTGCGGGCGGAGATGGCGCATGAGGGCTTCGCCGTTTCCTGCGTGTACCCCACCGGCACGCGCACCGAATTCTTCAAGCGTTCCGGCTCGCACGGACACTCCAACACGCCGGCTTGGATGGAGCAAAGCGCGGACCAGGTGGCCAACGCCATCCTGGCCGCGCTGCACCGGCCGCGGCCCGAAGTCTGGCCCCACTTTTTGACCAGGGTGGGTGTGGTGCTGGGCACAGCCCTGCCCTCTTTCGCCGCGGCGCAGATGATCAAGTTGTTTGGACGCCAGCGCGCGCAGCGATCGCTTCAGGGGCGCCCGGAGTGAGGATGCCGCAATTCAGGATGTTCTTTGCTACCCTGCCCAAACCATGCTGAACCGGCCCGCCCGCGAACACCTGACACTTTGGGGCCGCTTCTGCAAGTGGCTGGCGCTAGGCGCGGCCGTCGGTGCCGTGACCGGCTCGGCCTGCGCACTGTTCCTCTTCGGCTTGGACTGGGTCACCGGCCTGCGCACCGGCGCCGGATTGGTCCACGGCCAACCTTGGCTGCTGCTTTTGCTGCCGGCGGTCGGTGCCGTAAGTGGTTGGATTTATTGGCGGCTGGGTGGCCGCGCCGACCATGGCAACAACCTGATCATCGAGGAAATCCACAAGCCCGGCGGCGGCGTGCCCGCGCGCATGGCGCCCCTGGTGCTCTTGGGCACGCTGGCGGCGCACCTGACCGGCGCCTCGGTGGGACGCGAGGGCACGGCGGTCCAGATGGGCGGCAGCCTGGCCGGCGCGATCGCCCGCCGGTTGCGCTTCCTGACCCAGGAGGACACGCGCATCCTGCTGATGACCGGGGTGGCGGCGGGTTTTGGCGGCGTGTTCGGTACGCCGCTGGCCGGCGCCATCTTCGCCGTGGAGGTGCTGGCCCGCGGCAGCCTGAAACATCACCTGCTGGCACCCTTTGAATGGCTGATGCGGCGCGGCCAACCGGGGATTGCCCGGGGCAACTTGAAATTCCATGCCCTGCCACCCTGTTTGCTGGCGGCCTGGATTGCCGATGTCGCCTGCAAAGCATGGGGCATCCGGCACACGGACTATGCCCTGCTGCTTGAAAGCCCGCCCGCGTTAAGCGGCCCATGGGGGGCAAAAATGGCTGCGGAAGCCGCACTGCTGGGCAAGGTGGCGGCAGCCGGCGCGGTGTTCGGCCTGGCCGGCGCCGTGTTCATCGGCATGACGCACCAATTCAAAAAGACTTTTGCCAGCCTGTCGCCCATTCCTTGGCTGCGGCCGGCCTTGGGCGGGGCACTGGTCATCGCCTTGGCTTACGCGGCCGGCACTTCGGACTACCTGGGCCTTGGCGTGGATTCAGGCACACCGCGGGGAACCACCATCGTCTCATGCTTTTTTGCCGGCGGTGCAGTGCTGACCGCCTTCGCATGGAAGATGCTGTTCACCTCCGTTTCGGTGGGATCCGGGCTGAAGGGCGGCGAGGTCACGCCGCTGTTTTTCATCGGGGCGGCGCTGGGTAACCTGCTGGCCACCCTCAGTAATTATTTTTGCATGGACGAATACGGGAACCCCACCGGCTGGCGGCCGGTGCCGGTGTCCCTGTTTGCGGCGCTGGGCTTTGTGGCCGTGTTCGCCGGCGCCACCCACACGCCCCTGGCCTGCACTTTTTTGGCCATGGAACTTTTTGGCCCGGGTTATGGGCCCCATTTTGCCCTGGCCTGCTTTGCCGCCCACCTGCTGAGCGGCAAAGGCGGCCTGTACGCTGCGCAAAAGCCATGAACCGGTGGCGCTTGCCGCGCCAAGCGCATGCCCATGAAAAAACCGGGGCGTCCGATGAATTGCATCGGACGCCCCGGTTTTTTGGATTTCAATCAACGGTTCACAGGGTGGTGGCGGAACCGCCAACCTTGGTGATGGCTGCTTCGGCGGCCTTGGAGAACTTGTGGGCCGAAACCTTCAAGCTCTTCTTCAGCTGGCCTTGGCCGAGCACCTTGAGGGGCAACTTGGCATCGGCCAAGAGGCCAATCTTGATAAGCGCCTCGGGGGTGACTTCGGCGCCGGCATCAAAAGCCTTTTCCAGCTCGTGGAGGTTGACCACGGCGTATTCAACCTTGAATTCGGCGTTGGTGAAGCCGCGCTTGGGGAAGCGCTTGAAGAACGGGGTCTGGCCGCCTTCGCGGGAGGCGCGGATGGAACCGCTCCAACCGGAGCGCGAACCCGCACCCTTGAAGCCGCGGCCGGCGGTCTTGCCGGTGCCGGAGCCGGGGCCGCGGCCAAGACGCTTGCGGTCTTTGTTCTTGCTGGCGAGCGGGGTGATTTCATGGATCATCATGGCGATGTTCTCGATCTGCCGGTTCTGCCCGGCGTTTGTTTCAAAAGGAAGGGAAATACCGAAGGAAAGGATACCGTCAAATCAAACGCCGGCGGCGGCATCGGACTTGGCCTGCTTGCCCTTGGGGGCGGCGGCGACGGAGGCGGCAGGAGCGCCGGCGGAGGTCTTCTTGTTGCTTTCAAGCATGCGCTCGATGCGGCTGGAGCCGATTTTGACGCCGCGCAGGGCTTCCACCTGCTCGCGGGACTGGAGGCTCTGCAAGCCCGCGATCACGGCCTTGCACAGGTTGGCTTGGTTGCGCGAACCGTAAGCCTTGGTCAGGCAGTCCTGAATGCCGGCCATTTCGAGCACGGCGCGGACGGTGCCGCCAGCGATGACGCCGGTGCCGGGGGCGGCCGGAATCAGGCGGACCGAGGACGCGCCGAAGCGGGCAGCCACGGCGTGCGGCAGGGTGCCGTCCTGGAGTTTGATCTTGAAGAGGCTCTTCTTGGCATACTTCTGCGCCTTTTCGATGGCGTTGGGAACGGCCTTGCTCTTGCCGTAGCCGATGCCGACGCTGCCGCGGCGGTCGCCGACGACGACCAGTGCGGCAAAGCTCATGCGACGGCCGCCCTTGACCGTGGAGCTGGTGCGGTTGATGGTGACGGTCGTGGATTCCATGCCGGAATCGTCCAATTTATCTGTCTTTTTTTCTGCCATGGGAGTTTCTCGAAATCAAGCGGCTTGGGAATTTCACCTTAAGCCAGGGAAAGGTTCCGAAAGGAACCGGAAATGGATTAGAACTTGAGGCCGCCCTCGCGGGCGCCGTTGGCCAGCGCTTCAACGCGGCCGTGGTACTTGAAGCCGTTGCGGTCAAAGGCCACTTCGGTGATGCCGGCGGCCTTGGCCTTCTGGGCCAGATCGGCGCCAACCTGCGTGGCGGCAGCGATGTTGCCACCCTGGGCGATGGACAGCGCCAAGGTGTTGGAAGCCACCAGGGTGGTTCCGTTCACATCATCGATCAGCTGGGCATAAATGTGCTTGCTGCTGCGGAACACGGACAAGCGGGGCTTGCCGACGCTGCCAAAGAGTTTCTTGCGGATGCCGGCCTTGCGGCGCATGCGACGGGTTTCATTGCTGGTGCTCATGTTCTAGCCTGTTCAAAAAGGGGCTAAGGAGTGGCCTTCATCTGCGTGCCGCAAACGCGCGACACATGAACGAAAACTCCGAAAAAGAAAAAACGATTGAATCCAAACCGACACCGATTCCAAAAGCGACGGCTTAGGAGCCGAACGCCTTGCCTTCCTTGCGGATGATCTTTTCGCCGACATACATGAGACCCTTGCCGTTGTACGGCTCGGGCTTGCGGTGGCTGCGGATGACGGCGGCGACTTGGCCGACCAACTGCTTGTCGCAGCCGGAAATCTTGATGCGGGCACCTTCGACAACGCAGGTGATGCCGGCCGGGATGGCGACCTTGCGGACATCGGCGTAGCCGACGTTCAGCTGCAGTTCCTTGCCCTTGAGGGCGGCGGTCCAACCCACACCGACCACATCCAGCTCCTTGAGGTAGCCTTCGGCGGTGCCCTTCACCATGTTGGCGATGAGGGCGCGGGTGGTGCCATGCATGGCATTGGCGAAGCGGCTGTCGTTGGTGCTCGAAACACTGACGCCTTCCGCCTCAACCTTGACCTCGACTTCGGGGCGCAGGGTGATGGAGAGGGTGCCCTTGGGACCGGTGACGGACAGGACGCCGGCATTGACCTTGACGGTCACGCCCTTGGTGATGGAAACGATTTTTTTGCCAATACGACTCATGGTGATTTCCTGTTCAGGTGGCTTGCGGCCTGCCTTAAGGTATGAAAAAGGACGGGAATGATAACAAAAGGGCTCTTGCGACGCGCCTTAGGCAACGGTGCAAAGCAACTCGCCACCGACATTGAGTTCGCGGGCCTTGCGGTCCGAAAGCACACCCTTGGGGGTGGTGACGATGGAAATGCCCATGCCGTCAACGGGGCGGGGCAGTTCGGAAACACCCTTGTAGACGCGGCGACCGGGGGTCGATTCGCGCTTGATGGAGTTGATCACCTTCTGGCCGGTCGGGCCGTACTTCAAATGGATCTTCAAAACGCCTTGGGGGCCTTCTTGGATGACCTCAAAGCCATTGATGTAGCCCTCGTCACGCAAGGCTGCGGCGATGCCGGCGCAAACCTTGGAATTGAGGCATTTGACGGAGGTGGCTTCGTTGCGGACCGCGTTGCGGATCCGGGTGAGCATGTCGGCGATGGGGTCGCTAATGGCCATGATGGTTTTCCTGATGCCGGCGGGAGTCGCCGTTGTACCTGCCGGCGAAAGTGCCGGGGGTTTACAAAGTGAAAGAATGGGGTGACGAAAGCGGGCGGATTACCAGGAGGCTTTGCGCATTCCGGGAATCTTGCCTTCGAGGGCAAGTTCGCGGAGCTTGATGCGGCAGAGTTTGAATTTCTTGTAAACGCCCTGGCTGCGGCCGGTCAGCGCGCACAGGCTGCGCACGCGGGTCGGGCTGGCGTCGCGGGGAAGCATCTGCAGGCCGATGTAATCCTTCTTGGCCTTGAGTTCGGCGCGCTTGGCGGCGTACTTGGCGACGGTCGCGGTGACGCGTTTGTTACGTTCGATGGTGGAGGTGGTTGCCATGGTTTTTGTTTTCTGAAATCGGATCGCAAGGCGCGATTAGCGACGATCATCCTTTTTGCGGAAGGGGAATGCCATTTCGGTCAGCGCATACTTGGTCATTTCATCCGTGGAATTCTTGAACACCATGGTGATGTTCATGCCGTGGGTGAAGAAAGCTTCGGTCATGTCGACTTCGGGGAAAATGCCCTGTTCCTGGACGCCGAAGGAGTAGTTGCCACGGCCGTCGAAAGCAGTGTCGGACACGCCGCGGAAGTCCTTGATGCGGGGAATAGCCAGGGAAACCAAGCGGTCGTAAAACTCCCACATGCGGCGGCCGCGGATGGTCACGCAGCAACCCACTTCGTAACCGGCGCGAACTTTGAAGTTGGCGACGGACTTGGTGGCCTTGCGCATCACCGGCTTTTGGGCCGAGATGAGGGTCAGGTCCTTGATGACCTGTTCACGGGCCTTGGGATTGAGCTTGGTGCCTTCAAGCTGCTTGCCCATGCCGACGGAGAGAACGATTTTCTGCAGGGTCGGGGCCTGCAATTTGTTCTTGAGCGAGAACTGGGACATCACCTTGGGGGTGACTTCGCCAACAAACTTTTCCTTCATGCGGGGTTGCATGGTGTTCCTCTTGTAACGGACTTGGGTGGAAGTGAAACCGGATATAGGTTTCAGAAGTGGAACGCAGCAAGGTGAACACCTAGCCACGACTGAATTTACTTGGCGGTCTTGGCGGCTTTGGGAGCCTTGGCCTTGGGGGCCTTGGCCGGCTTGGCGGCAACCTTGGCGGCCTTGATCGGGGCGCCGATGGGCTGGCCGGTCTTGACGGCAATGCGGAGCTTCGAACCATCCGCCTTGGTTTCAAAACGGACACGGGTCGGGACGACCTTGCCACCCACGGTCACGGCCGGGGAGACATTGGACCAGTGGATGGGAAACTCGGTGCGGACCTGGCCACCCTCGGGCTTGGCCGGGGTCTTCTTGAGGTTCTTGACGTGGATGTTCACGCCTTCGATGAGCACGGCGTCCTTCTTGGTGAGGACGGCGAGGACCTTGCCTTGCTCGCCCTTGTGGGCGCCAGCGGTCACGATCACCTGGTCGTCTTTGCGGATGTGTCGAGCCATGATTGATTACGGGTGGAGAGGGAACTTAAGTTGGAATTCGGAAGAATGAAGCGGGTGCCCCTGGCATCAAACCACTTCGGCGGCCAAGGAAACGATCTTGGCGTAGTTTTTTTCACGCAGTTCGCGGGCAACGGCACCGAACACACGGGTCCCCTTGGGATTGCCTTCGGCATCAATGAGAACGATGGCGGTACGGTCGAAACGAACGTAGGAGCCGTCTTCGCGCTTGATCGGATACTTGGTGCGAACGACAACGCCGGTGTGGACAGTGGCCTTCTTGACGTCGCTGCCAGGCATGGCCTTCTTGATAACACAGATCACGCGATCACCCACGCCAGCTGTGCCGCGGGTGAAGTTGCCGGCCATGGAGTGCTGCCCGAGCACCTTGATAACCATGGCTTCTTTGGCGCCGCTGTTGTCGGTAACATCAATTGTCGATTCATTTTGAATCATGGGAATTTGTTCCAATCTGGGCCCCCACCGGATTCGGTCAGGGCGCTGGGTTTATGGGTCGGACGGTACCAAACGAAAAACAAGATCAGGCAACCACAATGTCGGACACCGCAGATTTCTGGGTGACGCGGACAACGCGGAAACGCTTGGTCTTGCTCATGGGGCGGCTGGGGACGATCTCAACGCGATCGCCTTTTTTGCTGACATTGGTCTCGTCATGCACATGGAAGCGCGATTCCTGGGCGATGCGCTTGCCGTACTTCGGATGGACGAAGTAACCCTCAACGGCCACGATGCGGGTTTTGCTGCAAGCGTCGCTTACAACAATGCCGGTTTTGGTGGAAGTGAGTTCCGGGGGGGCGGACAGGACGGACGGAGTGGCGGTGTTGCTCATGGGGGGCCTTCAGCTTTCCGTCCCCTTTGGAAGGGAAAACGGCGGAAAGTTCGCAAGGGGATAAATTGGAGGGGCGGGGATGATACCTGAAAAAAGCAAGCCACGCTTGCCTTTTTCAGAAAGCGCCTTTTTCGCTGCGGAGGGCAGACGGCAAAGGCGTCAAAATCAGGCGGGACGGCGTTCCACGAAGCGGCAGCGGAACGGCATCTTGTAGGCGACGCGAGCGAAGGCGGCCTTGGCCGACTCGGCGGACACGCCGGATACTTCATACAGAATCTGACCCGGCTTGATCACGGCGGCCCAGAATTCAGGTTCGGCCTTGCCGGTACCCATTCGGGTTTCCAGGGGCTTCTTGGAGATCGGCTTGTCGGGGAACACGCGGCAGAAGAACTTGCCGGACTTGCCGATTTCCTGGCGGCAAGCCACGCGGCCGGCTTCGATTTGGCGGGCCGACAGCCAGCCGCCTTCGAGCACCTGCACGCCGAATTCGCCGTAGGCAACATAATTGCCACGGGTGGCGTTGCCTTTCATTTTACCGCGCTGTTGCTTGCGGTATTTGACACGTTTGGGCATCAAGGACATGACTTATACTCCGGCGGCGTTGTGTTTGCCGCGATTGTGTGGTGGGAAAGAAAACAAATCTTTTAGCGGCGGCCGCGGGCGCGTGGACGTGCACCGGCGGCGCGCGAGGTCATTTCTTCATCGCGCACTTCGTGGTACATGCCCTTGAAAACCCAGACCTTGATGCCGATTTTGCCGTAGGTCGTGTGGGCTTCGGCGAAGCCGTAGTCAATTTCAGCCTGCAGGGTCTGAAGCGGGACGGCGCCGATGCGCAGGTCTTCGGCGCGGGAGAGTTCAGCTCCGCCAAGACGGCCGGAGAGGAGCATCTTGACACCCTTGGCACCTGCGGCCATGGCGGCTTCACCCTTCATTTTCATGACGCGACGGAAGGATGCGCGCTTTTCGATCTGCTCGGCGATGGACTCGGCCACCAGCTTCGCTTCGATGTCAGGGTTGGTGACTTCGAGGCAGGAAATGCTGACGTTGCGGCCGGTCAGGCGCTGGAGCTCGCCGGTCAGTCGGTCGATTTCGGCGCCCTTGGGGCCGATGACCAAACCGGGGCGGGCGGTCTTGACGATGACCTTGAGCTCTTCGCGGGTGCGTTCGATATGGATATCGGAAACGGCGGCGAAAGGGGGCTTGCGGTTCAGCTGCTTGTCAAGGAATTCGCGGATGCGGAAGTCCTCGATGAGCAGTTCGCCGTAAAGGCCCTTGGGGGCGTACCAGCGGCTCTTGTGAGCTTCGGTGATGCCGACGCGGAAGCCAAATGGATGTACTTTTTGTCCCATGATGTTCTCTTAATTTGAGTGGTTCGGCGAAGGATTACTTCGCTTGGGCCTTCTTGGCGGACTTTTTAGCGGTCGTTTTTTCGGCGACCGAGACGGTGATGTGGCTGGTGCGCTTGAGGATGTCGTGGGCGCGGCCGCGATCCTTGGGCTGGAAACGCTTCATGGTCGGGCCGGAATCGACGCGGGCGTCGGAAACGACCAGGTTGCGAAGATTGGCTTCGGCGCGATCGGCGTTGGCGATGGCGGCGCGCAGGGAATTCTTGACGATTGCGGCACCGCGCTGCTTGGCGGTGTCCAGGATGATGAGGGCGTCATCAATGGACTTGCCACGGATCAATGCTGCAACCAGACGAATCTTGGTCGGGCTGATTCGGGCCGTTTTGTGGATGTTGGTGTATTCCATGGTCGTGTCCTGCCTCAAAGAGGCGGTCGAAGCTGCGACAAAGCAGCGGGGGAAAGGGGTGGCGAAATGCCATCCAATGATGTGTTAGACGGCACCGGCGGTGCGCTGGGCCTTGGTGCCCGTGGTGTGTGCACGGAAGGTGCGGGTCAGGCTGAATTCACCCAACTTGTGGCCGACCATGTCTTCGGTGACGAACACATTCAGGAAGCTCTTCCCATTGTGGACGAGGAAGGTGTGGCCGACGAATTCGGGGACGATGGTGCAGGCGCGAGCCCAGGTTTTGATGGGGTCGCGACGGCTCTTCTGATTCATGGTTTCCACCTTGCGGTAGAGCTTGAAATCAACGAAGGGGCCTTTTTTCAGGGAACGAGCCATGCTTCAGCCTTAAGGGGAAGTTCGCAAAAGTGGATGCGAAACAAGAAGGGAACGGGGGTTACTGAACTTTCAACCAAAAGGTCTTTTACTTGACCTTCAGCTGACCGTAGCGCTTGGACACGCGACGGCGGACGATGCGCTTGTTGGACGGCTTGCCATGCTTGCGGGTGCGGCCACCCTTGGCAAGCACACCGCTCTTGCTGGCACCCTGGCGGTTGTGCTTCGATTTGCCGTCACCACCACCGGTCGGATGGTTGTGATGGTTCTTGGCGACGCCGCGGACCTTCGGGCGGTGCCCCAAGTGGCGGGCGCGGCCGGCGCGGCCGAGCACCACCTTGTTGTGGTCCGGGTTGCCGACGGCGCCGATGGTGGCGCGGCAGTTCACCGAGACTTGGCGAACTTCGCCGGACGGGAACACGAGGGTTGCCCAATCGTCTTCACGGTTGGTCAGGCGGGCGTAAGTGCCGGCCGAGCGGCACAGGTTTGCGCCGGAACCGGGCAACAATTCGATGCAGTGCACCGAAAGGCCCGTGGGGATGAACTTGAGGGGCATCGCATTGCCGACGGACGGCTCAATGCGGCTGTTGGAAGAGGTCACCTTCATGCCGTCGGTCAGGCCGGCGGGAGCGATGATGTAAGCCTTTTCGCCACCCGGATACTGGATCAGGGCGATGTGCGAGGAACGGTTGGGATCGTATTCGATGCCCACCACCGTGGCGACCTGGTCGTCGGTGATGCGCTTCCAGTCGATCAGGCGGTAACGGCGCTTGGCGCCGCCGCCCTTGTTCCAGTTGGTCTGGAAGCCGTGGTGGTTGCGGCCACCGGACTTGCTGTGGATGGCAAGCAGGGTCTTTTCAGGGGTCGACTTGGTGACTTCCTCGTGGGTGTTCACCGAGGCGTTCCGGCGACCGGGACTGGTGCGCTTGTAGATGCGGATGGCCATGGAAGGGTCTCAGGCAGGGCTGTCTGACGGCTTTGGGGGCTTGGCCAGACGGCGGGGTTGGACGGGTGAAATTGAACGGGCAAATCAAACGAGACTCAGAACAAGTCGATTTTGAAGTCGGGCTGAAGGTCAACCAAGGCGCGCTTCCAGGCGGGCTGCTGCTTGAACCCTTGGCGGGTGCGCAGAATCTCGCCCTTGCGCGTCTGGGTGCGGACTTGGGCGACCTTCACGTTGTACTGCTTTTCGATGGCATCCTTGATTTCGCTCTTGCGGGCGAGAAGGGCCACTTCAAAGGTGTAACGGTTGAGGGTCTGGCCCTTGCGGGGACCACCGGTGGCCTGGTGAGTGGCCTGCCAGTTTGCCTTTTCGGTGAGGATCGGGCGCTTGATGATGCTGTTGGTGTGGGACATGAGAGGCTCCTTTTAGTCAGGCCGACTATGGGTTAGTTGGCGTTCCGGGAGGCGGCAATGCGATCGATGTAAGCCTGGAAAGCTTGCTTCTCAACCACAAGGTAACGATGATTGAGCAGGTCGAACGCATTCAAGCGGTCAATCTGCGTCACGGAGATATTGTCGATGTTGCGTGCCGAAGTGCCGGCATCGGTGCGGGTGTCCTGCATGGCGAACAGGCAGGACTTGCCGACTTGCAGGGCTTCAATCACGCCTTGGAACTGCTTGGTGCTGGGCTTTTCAAACTTCAAGCCGTCGATCAACTTGATTTCGCCATCCACAGCCTTGGCCAGGAGGGCGTTGCGGTTGGCCAACTGGCGCTGCTTGCGGGGCATGTCCTGGCGCCAGTCGTGCGAAACCTTGGCTTTGCCGTGGCCGCCGCCGCGCAGGATGTTGGCCTTCTTGTCGCCGCGACGGGCGTTGCCGGTGCCCTTTTGCTTGTACAGCTTGCGGGTCGAACCTTCGACCATGCCGCGGGAAAGGGTGGTGTTGTTGTCAGAACGCATGTTCGCGTGATAGCGGACATAGGCCTGCTTGATGAGCTCGGGGCGGACTTCGCCACCCAACAGAGCTTCGTCGATCTGAACCTTGCCGGTTTCTTTGCCGGCTGCATCGTAAACGCTGATCGCGATCATGGCTTGCACCTTTTGGCCTGGTTCTGCGAGGGATCTCCGGTTGAGCGGGTTCCGAGCAGGGGGCGGGGAGAGGAATCCACAGGCGTGTGGATGGAATCAAAACAAGAGGGAACGTTTTTTACTTGCCCTTGGCGGCGGCTGCCACCAGCTTGGCCTTCGGCTTCCAGAGACGCTTGGACTGGCGGATGAAGAGCAGGCCTTCGCGGTTGCCGGGCACTGCGCCCTGCAGGAGGAGGAGGCCGCGCTCTTTGTCGATGCCGAAGAGCTTGATGTTGCGGGTCGTGACCTGTTCGCCACCCATGCGGCCCGGCATACGGATGCCGCGCTTCGGGGGGCCCCAACCACGGTTGTTGGCGCGGCCGGCGATGGAACCGGGCGAACGATGCTTACGCTCGGTGCCGTGCGATGCGCACAAGCCCTTGAAGCCATGGCGCTTCATCGCACCCTGGAAGCCCTTGCCCTTGCTGGTGCCGGTCACATCAACGAATAAAACGCCTTCCATGGAGGCCGCGTCAACCAACTGGCCAACCGCATAGGCGGCGGTGTCGGCGTTGCGGACTTCACGGTGGAAGCGCTGGGGTGCGATGCCGGCCTTGGCATCGTGGCCAATGAGCGGAATCGTCGAATTGCGGGGCTTGATGGTCTCAAAACCGAGCTGAACGGCGTTGTAGCCATCCGTCTCGACGGTCTTGATCTGGCTCACGAAGCAGGGGCCGGCCTGCACCACGGTGACGGGGACGCTTGCGCCTTCCGGGGTGAAGAGGCGGGTCATACCGAGTTTTTTGCCGAGAATAGCTTTGCTCATGACAGTCTCCTGGGTTTGGCGGTCGCGCTCAAAAGTTGAGCGGAGGACCTACCCGTTTGATCAAAAAGGAAAAGGGAAATTAGGCTTGCACCTTGACGAACACACCGGCCGGAACGACGAGGCGGTTGAGGGCCTCCACCGTGCGGGCATTCGGGTTGCTGATGTCGATGATGCGCTTGTGCGTGCGGATCTCGAACTGCTCGCGACTCTTCTTGTCGACGTGGGGCGAACGGAGAACCGTGTAACGCTCGACGCGGGTGGGAAGCGGAACGGGACCGGCGACGGTGGCGTTGGTGCGCTTGGCATGCTCAACGATTTCCTTGGCCGAGGCATCCAATGCCTGGTGGTCGTAAGCTTCCATCCGGATGCGAATCTTGCCTGTGCTCATGTGAAAGAACCTGGGAAAAGTTTCTGGAAAGGGTCGGTCATTGTAGCAACCCCAAAAGCCTTGTCAAACACCCGCACCCCCCAAAATCTTTTGGCCCGGCGCGCCTTAGCCGTCAACCAGCAGGCTTTCTTCCACTGAAATCGGCACATCCGCATCGGCAGCCAGCGCCAATGCGTCGCTGGGCCGGGCATCCAAGTCCAGCTCGCGCGAGCCTTGGCGGATCAGCACACGGGCATAAAAAACCCCTTTTTTCGCCGAAATAATCGCAATTCCGACCACTTCGCCGCCCAAACCGCACACGGCGGAATCCAGCAGATCATGCGTCATGGGCCGCGGCGCCTGTTCACCGGAAAGCCGCCGCATGATGGCTTGGGCTTCCGGCATGCCGATCACGATCGGCAGCATGCGCGGACCGTCCTGCTCGGCCAATTCCACGAGGAAGGTCTGGTCGGTTTCACGAATAAGAACACGGCGAAGATGAACGGGAATCAGCATGGTGAAGAAAAAGGGGGTGCGCAAAAGTCGGCAGGCACGCATTCACTTCAAATGCGCCCCCACCTCCCGCAGCAATGCTTGGCTGGCCGGGTAGGTGATGCGCGCCAACGCCTGTTCAAATGCAAGCCATTCATAATCAGACACTTCCGATTCCTGGACCACCACCGGCTGATCAATCAATACTTCGCCGACATAGTAGGTGACCGTCTTGTCATAAGTCACACCCTTTTTGATTGATGCGTAATGTTCTTCAAAAGCAGGGAATGCCGCCAGCGCCACATGGGTCAGGCCGGTCTCCTCCGCCAATTCCCGTTTGGCAGACTGAATGGGCGTCTCGCCTTGTTCGGCATGTCCCTTGGGGAAGGCCCAGTGGCCGCCGGATTTGTGGCGCACCAACAAGAACTCACGCACGCCTGCGCGCAAACGGGTGGGAATGACGCCATAGGAGTGATCGGTCAGCATGCCGGGAGGATAACGGGTTCTTCAACCCTTTTGCTTCAGAACATCTTCCCGCAACCGGTTGAAAAATTCCAACACCCCGGCCCGTTGGTACGAAGGGTAGGTCCACGGCCATGGCACATAGGAAGATCCGTGGTGACGCAAAGTGGATTCGGCGTAAATCCCGCCACCGATGTGCAGCCGGTGCGACCGGCTTTTGGTGGTGGCCAGTGCCAGTTTATCGAGGGACAACAGGCCGGGATCCAAGTTCACCGGCCGCGGAACCGGGAAGCCCCCCATCGCTGCAACCTCGGCCTCAATGGCATTGGTGCGGTGTTTGATGGCCGCCAACTCACCCGGGGGCACCCGCCGCTCAAACGCCCAGATGACAAGGCGCAAATCAGGCCCCATCTCATCGGCGTAATACGCGGTGCAATCGAAGGGCATGACCTCGCTTTCGCGCAGCAGCGGGCCGAAGGTCAAAATGGCTTTTTCCCGGGCCAAAGCCATGGCTTGCGGCAGCCCGGAGAATGCCGGGATGACCAGGAGTGCGGGCAGGGGTTCGCGGATGGCTCCCATGGCGAATTACTCCGTATTGCCGCCGCGCAAAACGGTCTTGTCTTCCTCGGTCAGCGAGGCCATGCCATGCTCGGAAATCTTGCGCAGGATACGGTCGACTTCCTCGTGGCTGGGCGCCGCCGGCGCCGCGGCCCGGGGCTTGGCGTACAGGCGGGCGGCGACATCCAGGTCGTCCTGCGGCTTCACAAAATGGCGGCCCAGCCAGCCGCCGACCTGGGCGGTTTCGCGGGGGTCGGGAATGTTGGACAAGGAGCCGTAGTCCGCGCGCAAGGCCGACAGGTTTTGGCGCAGGGACCATCCGCGCGAGAGGAAGAAAATCCCCATGATCATGTTGATCTGCCCCATATGGAAGGTCTTGGTGGCCCCCATCACAATCATCGCCACAGCCAGCGCCAAACCGATGTGCACGGCCACCCACATGCTGCGCGCATAACCGATGAACAGCCATAGCACTTCCTGCAGAACACGGCCGCCATCCATCGGATAGCAGATGAACACCATGTTGAACACAAACAGCATGTAGTTGAAGTAATAAGTCATCATCACCCATGTCACCAGCTCGGAGGCTCTTTCGGCCTGCCAATTCACCATGTCCCAAGGCACCAGCGAAATCGGCAATTCAAGCCCCGCCGCCCGCTGCGCCCATGCGATGTGTGCGGCGCATCCGCCCATGATGACCAGGTTGACCGCGGGCCCGCACAGGGTCGTCCACAGCGAGGCCCACGGGTTGAGCGGCGGATTGCATTCGGCCAGGCCGCCCAGCGGCCACAACAGGATGCGGTCGGCCGTGCCCCCCACCGAGCGGCACGCGGTGGAATGGCCGAACTCGTGCAGCAACACACTGCCGAACAAAATGCCCAACTCGGCCAGATGCACGCTCCATCCGCGTTCAAACGGCCACAATTCAAAACCCATCCACAGCAGGAAAAACCAGTGCATGCGCACCGCTATGCCGCCGATGGAAAACAGGGGAAACGACCAGCCGAAGGTGGCGGAACGGAGATTGGACATGCGGGCATGCTACCGGGAGCAAGGGACGACCGGCTCAAACCCTCAATCTGGCCGTGTCCCGCTTGAGGGTCTTCTTCTCCGCCGCGGTCAGATTGCCCATCCCCTCGCGCTTGATCTTGGCCAGGATGCGATCCACCTCGGAATGGTGGTCGTTGAGGGATTGCGCATGGCGGTGATGGCGCCAATTGTGGATTTTGATGCGGATGGCGGCAAAAGGATCGGGCAGGCGGGCGCCCAATCGGGCGATGGCGGCACCTGCACCCAGTGCAATCAAATTGGCTGCTTCGCCAGAGGCGGAGGGCTTGCCCGAAACGGCCACCAAAAAGGATATGCCGCCGATGAAAGCGACCATCCAGCGCAATTCAATGGCCATCGGCAAAAAGAACAGGCCCAACGGCGTGCGCGGTGCGCGAACCAAGCATGCGCCCATCAGCGCGTAAACCAAAGTCATTGAACCGAAGACCCACGGAACGGAGAAATGGCCCGGAAAGAGCCGCCACATCGCCTCCATCCCCAAGGCGCCGGCCAAAATGCCGGTGCCGGCCACCGCCAGCCACCGGGCGCGGGTCAGCAATTGCTCCGCCATGCGGCCAAACAGCCACAAGAAAGCCAAGCGGAACAACAAATCCAGCACCAGTGAAAAAGCGCCGCCGCCCGATGGCGGCGCCACCCAAGGATAGGTCGCCAGCCGCCACAGTTGCACTCCGGGCACGACCGTTCCAGCCTTGAGGGCGCCGTATTCGATGACGGTCTCTATGTCCACGCCCAACACGGCGCCGATGACCACCAGCGCCATCACGCAGCCGGTCAGCGTGCTGGGCATGCGCGGCTTGATGACCGGCCTCGCGGAAAAACCCCGTCCCCCCGGCCCGGCATAATCACGGTCTTGCCAGCCCATTATTCCGCTCCCTTCATGAACATCGCGTAATACAGCAGCGAGGCGATGCTCTTGGCATCCTTGAGGGTGCCATCCTTGATCATGCCAAGGGCCTGTTCCAGCGGCATCGGATGGACTTCGATTTCCTCGGTGTCGTCGAGGTTCTGCGCGGTCTTTTCAAGGCCTTCGGCGACATAGGCATGAAGGAATTCGCTGACCATGCCGGGGCAGCCGAAAAAGCCGTGGATGGGCGTCACCTTTTGCGCCTTGTAGCCGGTTTCCTCCTCCACCTCGCGCAGGGCGCATTCGGCCGGGTCTTCGCCGGCTTCCATGGTGCCGGCCGGCACCTCCCACAGCACCTGCTCGCAGGCGATGCGGCGGTTCCTGATCAGGACCACGCGTCCGTCGGGCAGCACCGGCACGATCACCACGGCGTCGGCGGTTGACAGGAAGCCGTAGGTGCGGGTGCCCCCGCCGCGCTTGGGCACCTCGGTCAGGCGCACCTGAAAGCGGGCGGTGTCAAGGGCTTGGCGGGAATTGGATTTGAGGGCGTCTGAAACCATGGCGGGGATTCTAAGCGGGGCGCGGACACTCCTGTCCGCGAAAGGCCGGGTCCCGAAAAACAACGCGCGCCGGATGTCCGGCGCGCGTTGAGAAATGGGCACCATCCGCATCCCCGCGGACAGGAGTGTCCGCGCCCCCTTACCGCAGCAGCGTCACCCCGCCGTCGATGTCATAGGCCGAACCGGTGATGAAGGCGGCCTCCTTTGAGCAGAGGAAGGCCACCAAGGCGGCGATTTCCTCGGACTGGCCCATGCGGCCCATCGGCTGAAAACTCGACAATTCCGCGAATTTCCTGGCCTTGCCCTCCGGGTCGCCGGGGAAACTCTTGTTGAGGAAACCCTCGACAAAGGGCGTGTGCACGCGGCCGGGGCACACGCAGTTGCAGCGGATGCCCTGGGTCACGAAATCCTTGGCCACCGACAAGGTCATGGTCAGCACCGCGCCCTTGGTCATGCCGTAGGCGAAGCGGTCGGCAATGCCCACCTTGGAGGCGATGGAGGCCAGGTTGAGGATCGCGCCGCCGCCCTGGGCCACCATCTTGGGGACGGCGAAATGCAGTCCGTGGTACACACCCTTGACATTGACGCCGTACAGGCGGTCGAGGTCGTCCGGCGAGGTGTTGACCACATTGCCGACGTGGGCGATGCCGGCGCAGTTGACCAGCACGTCGATGCGGGAGATCCGGTCGAAGGCGGCCTTGGCCGAATCGGTCTTCGACAGATCCACCTGGATGGCATGGGCTTGGCCGCCCTTGGCGATGATGCCGTTGGCAACGGCTTGGGCGGCATCCAGGTTGAAGTCAAGGATGGTGATCGCGGCGCCTTCGGCAGCGAGGCGCTCGGCGATGGCCTGGCCGATGCCGGAGGCGGCGCCGGTGATGGTGGCGTGTTGGTTGGCGTAGCGGGACATGGTGGGATGGGGCTGGAGTGGCACAGGCTTCAGCCTGTGTGGATTTGGAAACGGAGGCGGAGCCGCAGGCTGCACGCGCGCAGGCGTCAGCCTGCTGAACATTTTTCCCTTGTCGCGCCGCGAAGCGCACCCTGTGTTATTTCATCACCGGCGTCACGCCCTTTTTGAGGATGATGTTGCCGTACTTGGCGGTGTCGCCGGTGGCGACGATGGCAAAGGCCTCCTTGGCGCGGTCGTAGAAGGCGAAGCGGTC
>CANIYR010000005.1 GCA_947471825.1 Phycisphaeraceae bacterium
GAACATGGTCGAGAACCATGCCGGCTCAAGCGAAACGACCAGGTCGTAGACCGCCAGCGTGGTGGTGACGGCGAACAGGATGATGCCCAAGGGTCCCCACCACTCGCGCTTGTGGGTGTGGGAGACGTTTTTATCCTCGTCCTGGCTGGTGGAGTGCTTCCAATAGAAGAAAGCCAGCGAGAACCAGATCAGGAAGTAGGTCAGGATGCGGATGGCGAAGAAAACGGGCTGGTACCATGAAAAACCATGGTCGCCGCCCCAGGCCTTGTATTCCAGGATGTGCTTGGTCAGAATCCACCAATGGGCCTTCTGCTGGGCTTCGGCGGTCGCGCGGTCGTTGGAATACTCCGAAGACGCATCCGCATAGGGCATCGCATTGTCGGGGCGCCCGGTCTTGATGTCGACCTGGGCGTATTGCGAGTCCTTGGAAAGCGCCTTCAATTCATGGCCGGCAACGGCGGCGTCCACATTCTCCAAAAAGGCCTTGGAGTCTTCCGCCGTGTCGTGGACCACTTTTTGCGTCTGCGACCAGGGATAAAGCGCGCCGGGTTTGGCGACGGCGAAAAACACGATCGGCACCGCCAGCAGGGCCACCAGCCAGATGTTGACGGCGACGGTCTCAAACAGGCGGCGCACCACCACGATCCAGCCGGCGCGGAACACATGGGTGACGACGGTGATGAACAGGCACCCCAAGGTGATGCCCAAAACCCAAATGAAACTGGTGAGGTAAGCGAAGCCGAAATGGGTCAAGCCGGCATCTTTTTGGGAGAAGGCCAGCGCAATGGCGCCGCCCAAACCGATGACGCCCAGAAGCAAGGCGGCGAAAAAAGCCTTGTTGGCCTTGGCGCCCAAGGGCTGCTTGTCGGATTCGTGGAACTGTTTGGCGGAATGGGCCACGGGGTGTTACCTAAAACAAGTGGGACAAGAAAAGAAAGACCGCGAAAGGGGACTTCAAACCGTCATTTGCCGGAATTGGCGGCGCGCTGCAGGGCGCGGACATAGGCCACCACGGCCCATGCCTCGCGCGGGGAGAGTTGCGATTCGTAGCCTGCCATGGAATTTTTGCCGTGGTTGACGGTGAACAGCAGCTGGCCGTTGGAATATTTGGCTTCGGAGAAGTTTTCCAGCCGCAGGTCGGCGGGGGCCGTCCAGGAGGTGGCGGTGGAATTGCCCTCTTCGGTGGCCAAAACGGTGGCGCGGGCGCTGACCGGACCCATGCCGGATCCGTCCTTGCCATGGCAGATGGCGCAATTCTGGTTGAACTTGGCCTGGCCCAGATGCAGCAGGGATGCATCCACGGCCAGCAGCTCCTTGGCGGGGTAGCCGGCGAAGAATTTGAGCGAATCGGGCTTGCCCTGCTCCTTCACGACCACCGGCTTGCCATTCTTGCCGACGGCATAACCGCGGAAGAAGTGGTCGTCATGCTTGAGCAGCAGGCCGCTCGGGGATTCATGCTGCGCAAACGAACCGGCATCCCAGGCGACGGAGCCGGACACCGGCGTCCGCATGGCGCGGCCGTCGGCAAAAAAGCCGGAGTCGGCCTGCGCCTTGTACTTCGGTTGGTGGGCCATGTCCTGCACCAGCGCCAGCCGGGGGGCGGGCGAAGAGGCATAACGGGTCTTGAAGATGAGGGCCGCCACCAAGAGCAGCGCGCAGAATCCGATGGCTGGGAAAACCATCAGGAAAAAGGGCGCCTTCGGCAGGCGGAAGGCCTTGGTGACCGTGGTGACGGGGCAGGGGCAGGTGGGCTTGTCGGACATGGTGGGAAGGCGGCTTGAGCCGGCCGTTTGAACGGGTCAAGGATCAGTCAAGAATGGTTTCGACCGCGAGGACGCCGTGCATCCCCTGCAAGAAAGCCTGGGTCTGTTTGGCCTCGAACTGGGCGTCCTCCGCCTCGATGGCCAGGAAGAAGCGGTCTTGGGTGGCGCGGCGGAAGCGGGCGGAGGAGAACAACGGGTGCGACAGGGTCGGCAACCGGTTGAGGAGGAACATGCCGAATACAGCCGTGTAGGCGGAGAACATGATGGTCAGCTCGAAAATCGGCGGAATGTACGCCGGAATGGAGAGCATCGGCTTGCCGGAGATGAGGAAACGGTAGCCCTTGAAATTCTCAACCAACCATGACGGATGGGGGATCCAGTCGGCCATGCAGTAGGTGGTCAGGAGGATGCCGGTCGTCATGCCGACCAGGCCCATGCACAGGCAAATCCACGGCAGGATGGTAGGCTTGATGCCCAAAGCGCCATCAATGCCGTGCACCGGGAACGGGGTGTGCGCGTCAATCTTGGTGTAGCCGGCCTTGCGGGCCTTGTTTGCGGCCGACAGGATGTCGTCGACATTGTCGAATTCGGCAATCTGGCCGTACACCTTGGCGGTGTTGGAGGCGCAGGCTCCGGCAGCGAAGGGGCAGCCACCGGCGGAGGGCGAACCATGGGGTGAATGGGGTGCGGACATTTAGTGGGCCTCCTCTGCGTGGCCATGGGCGTGCGACTGCGGCAGGACCGTCTTCACTTCCGCAATGGCGATGGTGGGCAGGAACTTGAGGAACAGAAGGAACAGCGTGAAAAACAGGCCGAACGAACCGGTCAGCAGGGACAAGTCGACCCAGGTCGGCGAGAACTGCGCCCAAGAAGACGGCAGCGCGTCGCGCGAAAGCGAGGTGGCGATGATCACATAACGCTCGAACCACATGCCGGCGTTCACGCACATCGCGCAGGCCATGATGACCCACAGGTTGTTGCGCGCCCACTTGAACCACAGCAGCTGCGGGCCCGAGCAGTTGAGCAGGAACATCGCCCAGAAGCCCCAGCGGTGGTTGCCGAACGGACGGTTCAGGAACAGCGAATGCTCGAAGTGGGAACCGGAGTACCAGGCCACGAAGAACTCCATGGCGTAGGCGTAGCAGACCATGAGGCCGGTGGCCAGCATCACGCGCGCCATGTTCTGGATGTGGCGCATGGTGATGAGATCCTTCATGCCGAACCACTCGCGGCAGGGGATGGCCAGGGTCAGCACCATCGCAAAGCCGCCGTAGATGGCGCCGGCCACGAAGTAAGGCGGGAAAATGGTGGTGTGCCAGCCGGGGAGCTGGGCGGTCGCGAAGTCGAAGGACACGACCGAGTGCACCGAGAACACCAGCGGGGTGCACAGGCCGCACAGGATCAGGTAGGCCTTTTCAAAGCGGTGCCAGTGGCGGGCCGAACCGTTCCAGCCGAGCGAAACGACGCCATAGGCGAACTGGCCGATGCGGCTCTTGGCGCGGTCGCGCAGGGTCGCAAAATCCGGCACCATGCCGGCGTACCAGAAGAACAGCGAAACGGAGGCGTAGGTGGAAACCGCGAACACGTCCCACAAAAGCGGCGAGCGGTACTGGGCCCACATCGCCATCTGGTTGGGGATGGGGAACAGCCAGTAGGCGAGCCAGGGGCGGCCGACGTGCAGGGCCGGGAAGATGCCGGCGCAGCAGACGGCGAAAATCGTCATGGCCTCGGCGAAGCGGTTGATCGAGGTGCGCCAGTTCTGGCGGAACAGGAACAACACGGCCGAGATCAGCGTGCCGGCGTGGCCGATGCCGATCCAGAACACGAAGTTGATGATGTCAAAGGCCCACGCCACCGGCTGGTTGTTGCCCCAGATGCCGATGCCGGTCAGGACCAGGTAGCCCAAAAGCGAGAAGAAAAAACCGCACAGGGTGGCGGCGCCGCCGAAGGCGATCCACCAATACAGGGTCGGCTTGCGCTCGGCGATGGAGGCCACGATGTCGGTGACGCTGGTGAAATCGTTGGTGCCGGTGATCAGCGGGGCGCGGCTGCGCGGATCATCGCCCGTGTTGTCACGGTCGGTGAGCACCGCGGCGGCTTGTGGGGTGGGGTGGGACATGCGGGGAAGGAGAATTGGGGATTGAAAGCGGTGGGGAGTCGTGTGGTCGCTTACTCGGCATGCTTGGCGTCATGGCCGCCGGCCTGGGGCGCGGCATGCCCGGCGGATTCGTGGCCATGTCCATGGGCCTTGGCGCCGGCGCCGCGCTCGGCCATGGTGTCCGGGTGCGGGTTCCGGATGCGCGCCATGTGGCGGGTGCGGGGGCGGCTGTTGAGCTCGGCCAGAAGCGCGAAGGTGCGCTTGTTCTTGGCATGCAGTTTGCGGACGTCCGATTGCGGGTTGTTGAGGTCGCCGAACACGATGGCACCGGTGGCGCAGGCGGTCTGGCAGGCGGTCTTGACTTCGCCTTCCAGAATCAGGGGCTGGGGGCGGGCCCCCTCGATTTCACCGCGCTGGCCGGCGCCCCATTCGGCGCGGGCGCTCACCTTGGCGCGGGTGATGCGCTGGGTGCAATAGGTGCACTTTTCCATGACACCGCGCATGCGCACGGTCACATCGGGGTTCATCGCCATCTTGCGGATGTCCTCGACCATCGCGTTCTGCTCGGTGTCGGGCATGTTGAGCCAGGGCATCGCGGTGTCGCGCGAGAGCGGCTTTGAGTGGAAGTCGAAGTAATTGAAACGGCGGACTTTGTACGGGCAGTTGTTGGCGCAATAACGGGTGCCGATGCAGCGGTTGTAGACCATCGTGTTGAGCCCCTCGGTGTCATGCACGGTGGCGGCCACCGGGCAAACCTGTTCGCACGGGGCGTTCTCGCACTGCACGCAGGTCACCGGCATGTGGGACGTTTCGAACTCCACCGAATCGGTGGCCTTCGGGTTGCCGTGGTAATAGGTGTCGATGCGCAGCCAGTGCATTTCGCGCGAACGCCACACCTGGTCCTTGCCCACGTTGGGGATGTTGTTCTCGGACTGGCAGGCGACCACGCAGGCGCCGCAGCCGGTGCAGGCGTTGGTGTCGATGGCCATGCCCCAGGCGTGCGGGTCGTTGAAAACCTGCGGTTCCTGGTAGAGCTGAAGACGCACATTGCCATGGGTTTCACTGGCTTGGAACGTCTCAAGGCGGTACTCGTCGAGCGAGAACTCCTTCACCACTTCACCATTCTCGCCGGCCCCCACCGGCTTGCCGACGCGGAAATCCAAAATGAATTCCTTGGGGGTCTTGTCGCTGCCGATGCCCAGGATGTTCATCTTGGTGTCGAGCCCGTCGTTGATCAGATGGTGGATCGAGGTGAACGCCAGGCGGTAATTCTCGGCGGTGTTGGTGTAGGAGGCGGCGGCAAAGCCCCAAGCGGAAGCGGAGCGCAAAGCATAGGCGTCAAAACCGACCTGCTGGCCGGTGATGCCGCCCACGCGGCCGGCGGCCGTGCGGCCATGGCCGGAGGAAACCGAGAGGACCCCATTGGCCTGGGCCGGGGCGATGAAGGCGGGCAGCTTGAGTTTCTGGCCGCCCACGGCAACCTCAAGCAGATCGCCGTTTTTCACCGTGTCTCCGGCATCAGCCACGGAAATGAACACCGGGTTGTCCCAGGTCACCTTGGAGACCGGCTGCGCCAGTTCCTGCAGCCAGCCGTTGTTGGCGAAGCGGCCGTCGAAAAGCGGACCTTGGATGGCGAAGGAAATTTCAATGTCACCGGCCTTGGGGTATGCGATCGAGGCGGGAACCTTGGCGGAAGACGCATCGGCGGCCTTGCGGGCCGAGCCGGTGACGAAACCCTTCTGCACCACGTCGCGCCATGCCTTCTCAAAGCCGGCACCGGCATCGGCAACCAAGTCGCGGAAGGTTTCACGCACCGTCTCGTAGCCGGACGAAGTGGCCAAAGCGCCCGTTTCCCCGGCCAGCACGGCGGCCAATTCCACATCGCTGCGGCCGTCGAACAGGGGCAGGATCTGCGGCTGTTGGACCAGGATGGTGCCATCCCAGGCGCGGGCATCACCCCAAGCTTCGAAGGCGTGGGCGCGCGGCATTGCGCAATCGCAAAGCACCGAGGTTTCATTGGCGTGGGAGGTCAGGTGCGCCGACCACTTGGCCTTGGCGATGGCGGCGGCAAAACCCAGATCGCGCGGCGCATCGAAGGCGGGATTGCCGCCGATGATCACCAAGGATTCGACCTTGCCGCCATTCAAGGCGGCGGCCAATGATTGGATGCCGGCCAAACCGGCGTCATCCGACGGGTTGGCGACATAGGAAACGGTGCTGCCGACGGCACCGATTTTCTCATTGATGGCGGCAGCCAACTGGTGCGCCGCGGCGGGTTGGCCGGGGCCGGCCTCAACCACGGCCTTGCCGCTGTTTTTCGGGTCGGCCAGGTCACCGGCCAGTTTCTTCACGAACTTCTGGGCTTCCGCGCTGATTTCCGGGGCTTCCACACCGGCCACACCGACCGCCTTGGCCACGTTGGCGAGCACGGCCAGCACTTGGGAAGGTTTGACAGCCAGGCGTTCGTCGCTATTGGTGCCGGTCAGGCTGAGGCTCGGCTCAACCACGTACAGGCGGCTCATGACGGCGCCCTTCACTTCGTTTTTCACATCATCGGCGCGGGTGCGGCCAGCGGCCCAGCCGCGCGCGTTGAGGGAGGAAGCAGGATGCGCGCCGAGCAGGTCGGCGTCGAAAGCGGCGATGATGTTGGCCTTTTCAAGGCTGAGCACGGGACGCAGATCGGCGCCGTAGGCGCCGCCCAATCCCTGGCTCTGGCTGGCACGCGAGGTGGCTTCCCACACGGCCCAGGTGGCCTTGGGGAACTTCTTGGCGAATGCGGCCTTCAGGCGCTCCATCGTCGGGCCGGAATGCGCTTCGGAAAGCACGGCCAGCCCTTCCCCGCCGGAGACGGCATGGCCGTTGAGCAAGCCGTGCAGTTTTTCTTCAAGCCCTTCCTTGCCGCCCCACTTGGCCGGCTCGCCCTTGCCCTTGCCCGTGCGCGGCGCGCGCAGGCGATCGGGGTCGTACATGCTCAGCACTTCCGCCTGGTCGAAGGAAGAAGGCGTGCCGAACAACGGACGGCCATCGGCACCCTTGGCGGTATGGGTTTCAACCTTGATGGGGCGGCCGTCGAAAGCCACCACCAACACCGGCTGGCCGACGCCCGCGCGCTCGATGCAAGATGCGTAAAGGACGGGGGTGCCGGGGACGAAATCGGCCGGGCTGACGCCAAAGGGGACCAATTCCTCCTTCGGCCAGCGGCGGCAACCGGTGAGCGTCAGGCCGGCCAGCGCCATCGAGGCGCCCGCAAGCATGAGGAACTTGCGGCGCGACATCGACAGGATCTCATCGGGATCGTAGGAGGTGAACTCCTTTTCCATCGCTTCGCGCAAGGCGGGCGATTGTGCGCGTTCCGCGATGGAGCGCCAGTACTTGCGGCCGGAGATGTTCTCGTTCAGGTTCGACACAGTGGTTTCCCGGGATGAATTTCAGGTTTGAGGACTTGAAATTGAAGAGATGTGAAGGTTGGGACTCGGAATCAGCGGTGGCAGGTTGAGCAGGATTGCATGTATTCCTTGGAGCGGATGCGGTAGCCGTCCTTGCCCTTCAGGTGGGCGCCAAGGGCAGCCTGCGCCTCGTCCTGGGTCGTGGCGGCCTGCAACTCCCTGAGGCCGGCGAAGGCGGGCAGCGACTTGGCATCCAGCGGCTGCCATTCCATGTTGGTGATCTGGTTGACGGGGCGCAGGTTCTTTTCAGGGGCGCGGTGACATTCCAAACACCAGGCCATCGACAGGTTCTTGACTTGGACGACGCCGGGCACCGCATCGGTGGTGCCGGTGGCGCCCATTTTGTCGATCCGGCCATGGCACGAATAGCAGCCGATGCCGCGGTTGGTGTGCGAAGCGTGGCTGAAATAAGCATAGTCGGGCAGGTTATGCACCTTGGCCCATTTCACCGGCCGGCCGCTGTTCCAAGCCGCATGGAGCGGCACCAAGAGCGGACTGTTCGAGTGCACCTGCTCGGTGCCCTTGATTTCGTTGCCCTCGGCATCCTTTTTCGGGCCGTGGCAACGGATGCAGACCTCGGTGCTGGGAACCGAGGCGAAATTGGCCTTGTACACCGTGTTGTGGCAGGTGGCGCAGTCAAGGCCCATGCGCAAGTGCTTCTCATGGCTGTACGGGACCGGCTGGTCCGGCTGGTAACCGGTGGCCAGCGTCTCGGCCGACAAGCCGAACATCACCACCGCCGGCACCACGATGGCACCGCCAACCAGCGACAGCAGGATGATGGGAAGCAGGTAATTGGCCCACTTCGGGAAAGCGAAGCGGGGGGAATGACAGGGATTTTGCGGATTCACAGGGTCAGACACAGGTGTGGCCTAAGGTGTGGCGCAAGCGCGTGGGAAATGGAAAATAAACAATGGGAAGCCCATAGCGTAGCCCATATTTCATTCCCAGGCAACTTGCCGCATCGGGTTTTTTTTCAGGTTTTTATTGCAAACCAATCGCATCTAAAAGAACCCGGTTCAACCCATTGGGTATTCCACACAGCCTCCACGGCTTTCCCCGCCATGCCCGCCGTTCGACAGCCTCCCTGCCACCCGCTATACTCCCCGCCCTTCATTTTTTGACAGACCCCATTTCGCGAGGCCTCCCTCATGTCCACCCATTACGAAAAACGCCGCAGCCATGTCAAGCGCGCCCGCACCTTCGGCTTCCGCGCCCGCATGAAGACCCACACCGGTCGCAAGATTCTCAACCGCAAGCGCCGTTTCGGCCGCGCGGTGAACGTGCGCTCCAGCTGGTAATGGCTGCGCAAATCCAAGAAATAACACAAAACCGTGCGCCGGCAGGCGCACGGTTTTTCCGTGGCGCCATCCTGTCATACACCCCGGGGGCGGCGCAGACACTAGAATTCCGGCCCTTTTCATCCCCATGCCCGCGGGCCTTTGCCCGCGCCACACCCCCAAGGAACCCCCATGTCCTGCACCATTGACTTCGTCCACGGCCGCCAGATCCTCGATTCCCGCGGCAACCCGACCGTGGAAGTGGAAGTCGGCCTCTCCGACGGCACCATCGCCCGCGCCGGCGTGCCCTCCGGCGCCTCCACCGGCGAGCACGAAGCCTGCGAACTGCGGGATGGGGACAAGAAGAAGTTCGGCGGCAAAGGCGTGCTCAAGGCGGTGGACAACGTCAACACCGTGATTGCCGGCGAACTGATCGGCGACGATGCCCGCGACCAGGTCGGCATCGACGCCCTGCTGCGCCAGCTCGACGGCACTGAAAACAAGTCCAAGCTCGGCGCCAACGCCATCTTGGGCGTTTCGATGGCCGTGGCCAAGGCCGCCGCCGAATCCTCGGGCCTCCCCCTGTACCGCTACCTCGGCGGTTCGGCCGCCAAGACCCTGCCGGTGCCGATGCTCAACATCCTGAACGGCGGCAAGCATGCCGACAACACCGTGGACTTCCAAGAGTTCATGATCCAGCCCTGGGGCTTCCCCGACTTCTATGCCGGCCTGCGCGCGGGTGTCGAGATCTACCACGCGCTCAAGGGCGTGCTGCACGACAAGGGCCTGTCCACCGCGGTCGGCGACGAAGGCGGCTTCGCCCCCAACCTGAAGAGCAACGAAGAGGCCCTGCAGATCATTGAAATCGCCGTCAAGAAGGCCGGGTACAAGTGGGGCGAACAGATCTTCGTCGCCCTCGACCCGGCCACCAGCGAACTCTGGAACGAGGCCGACAAACTCAGCAAGGGCAAGAAGCAGGGCTACTGCTTCTTCAAGAGCGACCCCAAGCGCATCGTTTCTTCCGACGAAATGGTGGACCTGTGGGCCGGCTGGTGCAAGAAGTACCCGATCCGCTCGATCGAGGACGGCCTCGCCGAGAACGACTGGGCCGGCTGGAAGAAACTCACCGACAAGGTCGGCGACAAGGTGCAGATCGTCGGCGACGACCTGTTCGTCACCAACCCCAAGTTCCTCAGGAAGGGCATCGACCTCAAGACCGCCAACGCCATCCTGGTGAAGGTCAACCAGATCGGCACCCTGAGCGAAACCTTCGACGCCGTGAACCTGGCCCAGCGCTCGGGCTACGCCGCCATCCTCTCGCACCGCTCGGGCGAAACCGAAGACAGCATCATCGCCGACCTCGCCGTGGCGACCAACTGCGGCCAGATCAAGACCGGCGCGCCCTGCCGCTCGGACCGCAACGCCAAGTACAACCAGCTCATCCGCATCGCGGAAGAACTGGGCGACGACGCGGTGTACGGCAACGGCTGGAGCAAGTGAAAAACCGTGAGGGAAGGCATCTTGCCTTCCACAAAAAAGCCAAGGCTCAATGCCTTGGCTTTTTTCATGCATGCAGCCAAACATGGGAAGGCAAGATGCCTTCCCTCCCGGTTAAAAATCCTTGCCCACCCGCCGCCACAGGGTGTGCAGGTGGTTGGCCTTGGGCGGCCCGTGGCCGGCCTGCGCGTCCACGAACACGCAGACTACCCCGGTCTGGATCAGGCACATGTGCACCTCCCCCGCCTTGGGCTCGCCGGTCCAACCGAAAAATTGTTTGGCGGCATCCTCTTTCTCCACCTCCTTCATCACCCCTTTGGCGAAGCCGGCCTGGGCCTTGTCCGCCTGCACACGGATCAGCGCCAAAAAGGCTGCGCGCTGGGCCGGCGTCATGTCGGCGGCGCACAACCCGACCGGTTTCTCAGGCAATTTCGGGCTGGCTCCGCCGCCGCCGCTGGCGGCCTGGGCCACCTTGGCGGCCATCTGCGCCTTGGCCTGCTGCTCGGGCGTAAGCGCCGCGTAAAAGGCCAAGAGGCGCGTGTCCTCATCCTGGTAAAGCGTGGCGCGCGGTGCGGCGGCTTTCACTTCATCCCCGACCGTCGCCGGGTTGGCGCCGAAGAACATCGGCGTGACGGAGGTCGGTTGGCCCTTGTCAAAGGAGAAATTGAGCGACAGGTGGTGCCCCTCGAACGAAAAACCCCACGGGACCTTGGCCGCCGGATCGCCGAACACGGTGATGAAGTAACGGCCCGGGTCGCGCGTCGGGCTTTTTTCCAGCACCGCCAGTTTGGCCTCGCGATCGAGGGTCATCCGTGCCTGCGCCAGCGCATCGGGCGAGAGCATGACGCCAAGGAGGGTCCACACCTTGCGCTGCTGCTCGGGGGTCATTTCAGCCAGCGGCAAACCCTTGCGGAAGGCCATCGGCAGAAAATTCCAATGCACCCGGTCGGGCGAATCCCAGGCCATTTGGGCCTTGGCTTTTTGCTTGGCATCCAAGGCGGAGAGGAGGTCGGCGGTAAGTGCGCAGGCGGGGGAAGGCTCGGCGGCGCAGGCCTCGCAGACCGGTGGCGCGGCGGCGGGCTCGGCCAGGGTGACGGGGGCGAGGAGAAGGATCAGGAAAGTGATGTGGCGCATGGGGGACAGACGGAGCCGGGAGTGCCGCTTTACACAAAGTCGCGCAATTCCATCCGGCAGCCGACCTCTCAGGAATTCTCCACTTTCCCCGCTTCCTTCTTCTTGGCATCGGCATCCGTCCGGGCCAATGCATAGAAACCTGGTGATTCCAGAATGTCGCGGCAACGGGGAAAGGGAACCGTCTGGCCGCTTTCCGCATCTTCGGGCCTCACATGGGCGATTGAAAAATCCCGGCCGCGGGCGGCGGTGCGGCTTCTGACCTTGGCCTTGGCATCCCATCACTCCTGCTTCAAATCCCCTCGCCACCCGCATAGTCGGCGTAAAACTCGCCGATCTTGCGCACGCAGCGCAGCACTTCCTGGGCCGGCACATGGGCGCAGCGGTAGCGCATCTCCTGGCCGGAGCGCTTGGCCTCCACCACGCCGTTGGCGCGCAGAATGCCCAACTGATGGCTGACCGCCGGCTGGGTTTTCTTCAGGTATTTGGCCAATTCCGTCACGCTGCGGGGCTCGCCCTCCAGCACTTCCAGCAGTTTCAGGCGCAGGGGATGGCTCATCACCTTGAGCAGGCGGGTGGCTTTGTCCACCGAGCCGGGGGGCAGGCCTTGGCGGATGGCTTTGCGGAAGGGTGGTGTGTCAAGGGTGGACATGGTGCCAGTATATCTAGAATATTCGATACTTCAAGTGTGCTTGCAAGGCTTGTTTTAATAGGATTTACTTTTTTGCGCGGCCGATGGAGCGACGGACGATAAAGGGTCGTTGGGGTAAAATTCTCCCCCTTTCCGCCGGTTCCCCCGTTTTTGGTTGGCGCAAGCCAACTCTCCCCATGTCCACCGAAACCCCTGCAGCCGAACCCAAAACCCCCAAGCTCACGCCCGCCGAAAAGCACAAGGCGGAGTCCAAACATCTGCGCGGCAGCATTGCCAACGTGCTGGCCGATGACGGCAAAAAGGGCTTCCCGGTCGGCGACCAGACCATCCTCAAGGTCCACGGGCTCTACGAGCAGACCAACCGCGACGACCGCAAGAGCGGCGCGCAGTTCATGATCCGCATCATGGCCCCGGGCGGCAAGATGACCAGCAAGCAGTGGCTGGTGCTGGACCAATTGGCCGATGACCACACCCAGAACCACTCCATCCGCCTGACCACCCGCCAGGCGGTGCAGTTCCACACCATGGTCAAGGGCGACTTGAAGCCGCTGATCACCCGCGTCCACCAGGCGCTGATGACTTCGTGGGCGACCTGCGGCGACGTGCAGCGCAATGTGATGGCCAGCGGCGCACCGTTTGCCTCCCCCATCCACAACCAAGTGCAGCAGATCGCCGACCAGCTCTCGCGCAAGCTGGCCCCGCAATCGGGCGCCTACCACGAGATCTGGCTCGACGGCCAGAAGATCGATGGCAACACCGGCTGCCCGGTGTGCGTGGGCGACACCGCCAAAAACGGCGGCAACGAGGAACCCTTCTACGGCGAAAACTACCTGCCGCGCAAGTTCAAGGTCGGCATTGGCCTCGCTGACGACAACGCGGTGGACATCTTCACCCACGACGCCGCGCTGATCGCCATCCCCGAAGGCGGCACCATCAAGGCCGTCAATGTGCTGGCCGGCGGCGGCCTGGGCATGACCCACCGCATCGAGGAAACCATCGCCCGCCTGGGCTCCACCCTGGGCTCGGTGCCGGTGGAAAAGGCCGCCGACGCCATCCGCGCCATCGCCACCGTGTACCGCGACAACGGCAACCGCTCGGACCGCCGCGCCGCCCGCACCAAGTACCTGCTTGAGAGCATGGGCGTGGACGGCTTCCGCGCCGCCGTCGAAAAGGCCGGCAACTTCACGTTTGCCCCGGCCCTGCCGACCGGCGAAATCAAGTACCAGGATTACATCGGCGCCCACGCCCAGGGTGACGGCAAGTTCTTCTACGGCGTGTGGATTGAAAACGGCCGCATCAGCGATGTCGGCGATTTCAAGCTGCGCTCGGCCATGCGCCAAATCACCTCCACCATCGCCCCGCGCATCGTCTTGGCGCCCAACCAGCAGTTGTTCTTCGCCGACCTGACCGCCGAGCAAGTCAAGCAGATCGAAGCCGCCCTGGCCGGCCACGGCTGCGCCACCCCGGCCAACCTGTCCAACGCCCGCCGCTACGCCATGGCCTGCGTGGCCCTGCCCACCTGCGGCCTGGCGCTGGCCGAATCCGAGCGCGCGCTGCCGGACATCCTGACCACCATCGAAAAAGAACTGGCCGCGCGCGGCCTGCAGGACGAACGCCTGACCATCCGCATGACCGGCTGCCCCAACGGCTGCGCCCGCCCTTACACCGCCGACCTGGCCTTTGTGGGCCGCAAGCCGGAGGTTTACGACATTTTCCTCGGCGGTCGCATCGAAGGCACCCGCCTGGCCGAGTTGTACCTTGAAAATGTGGCGGTGGACGACCTGATGGCCAAGCTTGCGCCGGTGTTCGACGCCTGGGGCAAGGAGCGCGTGAAGGGCGAAACCCTCGGCGATTTCTACAACCGCAAATACGCCGGCGGCGCCACCCGCACGCTGATCAATGGCGGCAAGGAAAAGCAGGCCTATCTGACGATCTTCGGGCAGCCGGCATGATGTCGGCGCAGCACAGGCTTCCGCCTGCGGGCTGTTGCCGCCGCCTGATTTTCATTCCATGCCCGCAGGCGGAAGCCTGTGCTACTTATGTCCCTCGACCTTCCCGCCATCAACGCCCGCCTGCATGACGCCTCCGCCGAGGACATCACGCGCTTTGCCGCGGACACCTTCGGCGACGGCCTTGTGCTGTCATCCTCCTTCGGGGCGCAGGCGGCCGTGATGCTGCGCATGGCCACCTTGGTCAAGCCGAACATTCCGGTGGTGTTCGTGGACACCGGCTACCTGTTTCCGGAAACCTACCGCTTTGCCGATGAATTGAGCCGCCGCCTCAACCTCAACCTCCGGGTTTATGTGCCGCAGATCACCGGCGCGCGCCTGGAAGCGACCGAGGGCCGGGTCTGGGACAAAGGCGAAGAAGGGCACAAGCGCTACAACCAACTGTTCAAGATCGAGCCCATGCAGCGCGCCCTGCGGGAACTCAACGCCACCGCATGGCTGGCCGGCCTGCGCGCCGGGCAGACCGACCACCGCGCGCAACTGCGGGTGGTTGACCGGCAGGACGGCCTGCACAAGATCCATCCCATTTTGCGCTGGACCACCCGGCAGGTGCACGAATATTTGAAACTGCACAACCTGCCCTACCACCCGCTCTACGACCTGGGATACAAATCCATCGGCGACACCCACTCAACCCGCGCCATCGGCATGGGGGAGGATGAGCGCGCGGGCCGCTTCGGCGGCGTCGTGCAGGAATGCGGCCTGCACCTGCCCACGACCGAGACGGAAAACGTGTCGGCCGGCAGCGCGGGGTTGTGAGTGCCGCAGGCTTGGGCCTGCGGGCCGCGGTACGGCACGGCAAGAATGTCACAGGCGCAAGCCTGTGCCAGGCCGCATCAGCCCCGCCGCAGCGCCTGCGCAAAAACCTCCACCGGTTGCGCGCCTGAGATGTGCTCCTTGCCATCAATGACAAAGAACGGCACCCCCGAGATGCCCAACCGGCCGGCTTCCGCCTCGTCCGCGCGCACCGCGTCGGCGTAGGCGTCGCTTTCCAGCATCGTGCGCGCTTCGGCTTCACCCAGTCCCATGGCCGGCGCCAGCGCGGCCAGTGCGGCACGGTCGCCCACCGGCACGCCCTTGCAGAAATAAGCGTCCATCAGGACTTCAACGGCCCGGTCGCCCGCGCCGCGCGCCGCCGCGAAATGTTCGAGGCGGTGGGCGTCGAACGTGTTGCCGGAGCGGGCCTCCTCCAGCCGGCAGGCCAGGCCCTCCTGTTTCGCCGCATCGGCCACCCGGGTGATCATGGTCCGCGCCTCCGGAAGGCCGACGCCATACTTGTGCGCCAAGTGCTCGGCCGGCGGCACCATGCGCTCCCGCGGCGCGCCAGGGTCCAATTCAAAACTGCGCCAAACCACTTCCGCTTGGCTGCCGGCAGGCAAACCGGCCAAAGCCCGCTCCAAGCGGCGCTTGCCGATGTAGCACCATGGGCAGACGACATCCGACCAGATTTCGATTTTCATGGCGGCACGATAACACGGCGGCGGCTTTCCCCACCATGCCGCCTGGCGCCAGGACCCCTTTTCGCAGGGCGCTGGTGATGATTTGCGGATCGGGCATGGCCATGCCGTACCATATCAAAACCCTTTCCGCAGCCGCCGCACGCCCCGCCATGCCCACCCCCTGCCCAGCTTGTTTCCCGCCCTCTTGGCGGCCGATCCTCGGCGGCGTGCCCGACGAGCCGTGGATGAAATCGCTGCAAACCTTCGTGGCGGCGCGGCGCGCGGCCGGCCCGGTGCATCCGCCCGAGGAATGCGTTTTTAGCGCGCTGGCCCACACCCCGTTCGACAAGGTGCGCGTGGTCATTTTGGGGCAGGATCCTTACCACGGCCCGGGCCAGGCCCACGGCCTGTGCTTCTCGGTCAAGCGCGGCGTCAAACCGCCGCCCTCGCTGCACAACATCTTCAAGGAGTTGGCCGGCGACCCGCTGCTTGCGCCGCCGTTTGCGCCGCCGGCCCATGGCGAACTCACCGCCTGGGCCGGCCAGGGCGTCCTGCTGCTCAACAATGTGCTGACGGTGGATGCCGGCCTTGCCCACTCGCACGCAGGCCAGGGCTGGGAACGCTTCACGGACCGCGTGGTGGCGGAATTGAACGGCCGCCGCGAGGGCCTGGTGTTCCTGCTCTGGGGCGGCCCGGCGCAGAAAAAAGCGGCGCATGTCGACCGCCGCCGCCACCTGGTTCTGGAAGCCCCGCACCCTTCGCCCTTGTCTGCCTACCGCGGCTTTTTCGGCTGCGGGCATTTCTCCAAGGCCAACGCGCATCTGGAGCAACGGGGCGGGCCCCCGATTGATTGGAATGTGAAGTAAACGGCCGGATCACGCCTCGAACTTGGCATCCTTCTTCGGCGCGGCCTTGTTTTCATCCGCCTTGGGCTTGCCCACCCCCGACTCGAACCGCTTGGGGTCGGATGCGGCATTCGGCGGGTTTCGTTCCAGTGTGAAGATCAAAGGCTCGGCGTCATGGTTCTTGGCGCGGCTGCCGTACTGCCGCACGCGGATTTCATCCGGCGAGGCGTCCACCTTGAGCGGGCGGAAGCCCTCGGCTTCGATGCGCCAGCGGCCGCCGTTGCCGCCACCTTTGTAATCGATGTGCGCCCGGCCGGCGGCGTCGGTTGTCCAGGTGCTTTTGCCATTGAGCGCGCCATCGCCATCGTCAGAGCGCCCGGGATTGAATTGCACGGTGGCATCGGCAATGCCGCCGCCATGGTCGGACATCACCCGCACCTGGGTGGAGCGGTGCGAAATGCAGGCACACAGGCAGGCGGCTAGGGCGGCCGGGGCGGCGAAGGCAAGCGGGCGGATGTTCATGGCAAACTCCAAAGGATGGGGGAAGAATCAGCGGGTGGCGGGCTTGGGCAGTTTGGCAAACAGGCGGCGCACCAGTTCGCGCACCCGCTTCTCGCGGTCTTCGGGCGAGGCGCCATCGATTTCCGGCGCGCACACCGAACCGGTCCAGAGCACCTTGCCGGAGGCCGGCTCCTGCAAGGTGACGGTCAGGGTCTGCTCCTCGCGGCGGTATTCGCGCGTCTCGTAACGGTCAATGCGCCACGGATCCTGGTACGGCACATAATTGCGGAAAGCCACGGTGTCCGTTTCATGCCGGGTCTCGCTCTGGGCCCCCCAGACCACGCGCAACTGCGCCTGCTCCGGGGTCGCCTCGGCCCGGCCGGAGGCCAGCAACTCGCCCAAGATCGCGTTCTCGACACGCGTGCGGTAGAAGGCGGTGCCGATTTCGCGGCTGCGGCCGCCGGGGGCGATCACGCCGGTTTCCGGGCCGGTGGCCAAGGCGAACGTGCGGCGCGCCGTGAGATCGGAGGCAGGCTCCCAATCACTGGTCACACGGATGTCGTTGGCGCAGGCGGCCAGCAAGAGAGAAAGGGCAAACAGCGGGAGAGAGCGCGGGAACATGCGCAGATTTTACGGTGGCGAACCCCTTTTTATCACGGCGGCCCGCCACGCTCTCAGCACCCCCTCCTCGCCACTTTTGCCAATCAGGGAATTCCGGCGCTTTGACACCGGCATCCAGGCGAATTTGCGCCACCCGTGGCAACTCGAAAAATCGCCGGGCATCCGCGGGCGGCGTCCAGGATCAGCGCAGCGGGCTTAAAAAGTCATAAGTATTTTTTTAAAATGGTTTTATGAAATAAAATCCCGAGGGAAGGCCGCCTCCCATCAATCCGCCCCCAGGGTGTGCGAAAACAAAATCCCGGGCACTCTTAAATGGCGCGGACCCTTTTTAAAAAGACCCGCGTAGCCTACCATGAGGCCCTTCCCCCAATCTTTCCTTCGGTGCCGCCCATGACCCACTCCCCGCACCACGGCCACGCCTACGCCGTTCCCCCGCATGATTCCCCCACCGGCCATGCCGCCCTCAACAAGTGGGTGAACAAAATGGCGGCCATGTGCATGCCCGACCGCATCCACTGGTGCGACGGCTCGCAGGCGGAATCCGAGCGGCTGCTGGCGGACATGCACGCCGCCGGCAAGTGCGTCAAGCTGAACCCGGCCAAGCGGCCGAACTCCTGGCTGTTCCGCTCCGACCCGCGCGACGTGGCGCGCGTCGAATCGCGCACCTTCATCTGTTCGCAATCGCGCGAGGGCGCGGGACCGACCAACAACTGGGAGGAACCCACCGCCATGCGCCGCAAGCTGAAGGAGCTCTTCCATGGGGCCATGCGCGGCCGCACCATGTACGTGGTGCCGTTTTGCATGGGGCCGATCGGCTCACCCCTGGCCAAGATCGGCGTGCAGGTGACCGACTCGCCCTATGTCGTGGTTTCCACACGCATCATGGCCCGCATGGGGCTGGCGGCGCTGACGGCGCTGGGGGAAAAGGGCTTTTTCGTGCCCTGCCTGCATTCGGTGGGCGCGCCCCTGGCCCCCGGCCAACCCGATGTCGCATGGCCGTGCAACCCGGCACAAACCCATGTGGTGCATTTCCCGGAGGAGCGGTCGATCGCTTCCTTCGGATCGGGCTACGGCGGCAACGCGCTGCTCGGCAAAAAATGCCTGGCCCTGCGCATCGCCTCGGTGCTGGCCCGCGACGAGGGCTGGCTGGCCGAGCACATGCTGATCCTGGGCGTGGAATCCCCGGAGGGTGAAAAAACCTATGTCACGGCGGCCTTCCCCAGCGCCTGCGGCAAGACCAACTTCGCCATGCTCATCCCACCCAAGGCGATGGAAGGCTGGAAGGTCACCTGCATCGGTGACGACATCGCCTGGCTCAAGCCCGACGGGCAGGGCATGCTGCGCGCCATCAACCCGGAGGCCGGCTTCTTCGGCGTGGCCCCCGGCACCTCGGCTTCCACCAATCCCAACGCCATGGCGGCATGCGCCAGGGACACCCTGTTCACCAATGTCGCCCTGACCGGCGACGGCGATGTCTGGTGGGAAGGCATGACGCCAGAGCCACCCGCCCGCCTGACCGACTGGCTCGGCCAGGACTGGACCCCCGGCTGCGGCCGCCCCTCGGCCCACCCGAACTCGCGATTCACGGCCCCGGCGGCCAACTGTCCGTGTGTCGACCCGGCCATCAACGATCCGGCCGGGGTGCCGATTTCGGCCATCATCTTCGGGGGCCGGCGCGAAACCGACATTCCCCTGGTGTTCCAGTCCCATAATTGGTCGCATGGCGTGTATTTGGGCGCCACCGTCGGCAGCGAACAAACGGCCGCGGCCACCGACGGCAAGCTGGGCGTGGTGCGCCGCGACCCGATGGCCATGCTGCCTTTCTGCGGCTACCACATGGGCGACTATTTCCGCCACTGGATGCACATCCACAAGACGCTCTCGGAAACCCCGCGCATCTTCCACGTCAACTGGTTCAGGAAGGGCGCCGACGGCAGGTTCCTGTGGTCCGGATTTGGCGAAAACATGCGTGTTTTGCGCTGGATCGTCGAGCGCACCCACGGCCGCGCCTTCGCACGCGAAACCCCGCTGGGGTGGTCGCCCCGCCACCGGGACATCGACTGGCGCGGGTTGGACTATCCGGAAGCCCAATGGGACCAGGTGATGGCTTTGGACCGCCAGAAGCTCAAAATGGGCCTGGTGCTCCAGCACGAAGAACTGTTCTTGTCGCTTTCCGAACGCCTGCCCAAGGAATTGATCTTTGAGCGGGAACTCTTGGTGGCCCGGCTGTGAACCCGGCCGCCGCCGGCCAAGGCATCCGTCGGAGCCCCCCGCTTTTTGCGCGCCGCTTGGGTCAGGAAGCAAAAAATCACCCTTTCGCCCTTGACCTGTGCGCTCCCAGTGCCGATGATGGCATTCCATCGGCCTTCCAGCCGTGCGTCCCCGAGCCCCTCCACATCCCCCACCGGCATGTCCAAACTCTCACCGCCCAATCGCGACAAACTTGTCCAAGCCGTCCGGTCGCAGCATCTTCAGGAAGAGGACACGGCCGGCCGCGTGCTCCGGCGAACCCCGGCGGCCATTGACGAGGAAAACAGCCTTTCGCATGTCCTTCTGGCCGGCGACGGCGAACCCTGCCACCCGGCGGAGGTGTTCCCCCGCCTGCGCTGGGGCGGCGTGTTCGCCTTCGTGGCCGGCTCGCTGAAACAGGCCCAGAAAATCTGCGACGAGTACAGGGATGAAAAAAGCGGCTTCTTGGTCGAAAAGGAAGTGACGCCGGTCAAATGCGGTTTCTGGATTTTCGGCGCCAAGGGACATTTTTTCCTGGCCCGCAAGGTGGAACTTCTGATGCCAGGCGACACCACCGAGCGCTTCACCTACTCGGTGCGCCTGATCAAGCACCCCAAGGGCCCCGATGCGCCCTTTGGCTGGTGCGTGTGGAAACAGGTGCCGACCTTCGAGAACCTGATCTGGCGGCTTTCCAAGAAGTTCCCCGACCAGGATCCGAGCGACCTGCGCAAGCGCGCCAAGAAGCTGGTGGACTCGGTGTTTCCCACCTTTCTCACCCGCGAAACGGCCATCCTCAAGATCCTGCAGACCAACCTGCCGGAGCAGCACCGCGGCAAGGTGCCGCGGTGCCTGGGCGTCGAAAAGGACGAAAAGGGCTTCGTGCGCGGCATGAAGATGAACTGGCTCCGGAACGGCGGCGAGCCGCTGTCGCAACTGGAATTCTCCAAGCAGTCGGCCGAACTCTTGGCCGCCCTGCACGACGAGGCCAAGGTGATGCACCTGGACCTGCGCCTCGACAACTTCGTCATCACTGAAAACGGCGTCGGCTTCATCGACTTCGGATCGGCGGTGCGCATCGGCGAAAACCTCAAGGAATCGCCGATGCTCGAAAGCCTGTTCGGCGAAATGATGCGCACAAGCCAGATCCAGCGCATGCTCGGCAAGATGATCGAAAAGGGCCATGTGACCAACGACGCCATCCGCGAGGTTTACGGCCGCGTGGACAAGACGGTGGACACCTTTTACCTCGCCGTGCAGATCAACAGGCCCACCGGCAACCCGGAACTCATCCCGCTCATCAGCTACGACGAAAAATCGGACATGGCGAGCAAGCTGGGCAACCTGACCGCCGCCGTGCTGCGGCCCAAGACCTCCGACGCCTCCCAGTTCAAGACCGCCGCCGACATCCTGCGCGGCATCCTGGCGGTTGAAAAACGCATGAATGGCTGAGCCGGCGCGCGCACCCTTCCCCGCTATACTTTCCCCATGCCGCGCCCGTCTTTTTACGCTTGGTTTCACCTCCCCACCCGCTGACCGCAGGGCGTCTTTCCTCTTGGATTGAACCAACCCTGCCCCGCGCAGGGTTTTTTTCCGCACGTTTGCCCGGATCCCCCCATGTCCACCACCTTCAATCTGCGCGTCGCAGGCCTGCACGCCATCACCAGCCCCGCCCTCATGCGCGCCCAGGTGCCGGCCGGCGAAAAGGCCCTGGCCACCACCGCCTCGGCCCGCGCCGAGATCTGCCGCATCCTGCGCCGCGAGGACGACCGCCTGCTCGTGGTCATCGGCCCCTGCTCCATCCATGACCGCGCCGAGGGCATGGAGTACGCCCGGCGCCTCAATGAACTGCGCCTGGCCTACGCCGAAAAACTCTGCATCGTCATGCGCGTGTATTTCGAAAAGCCGCGCACCACCGTCGGCTGGAAGGGCCTGATCAACGACCCGGACCTCGACGGCTCGTTCCAGGTTGAAAAGGGCCTGCGCATCGCCCGCGGGATCCTCAACGACATCGCGGCCATGGGCCTGCCCGCCGCCACCGAGGTGCTCGACCCGATCACCCCGCAGTACATCGCCGACCTGGTGGCCTGGGGCGCCATCGGCGCGCGCACCACCGAAAGCCAGACCCACCGCCAGATGGCCTCGGGCCTCTCCATGCCCATCGGCTACAAGAACGGCACCGACGGCGGCCTGCAGGTGGCCCTGGACGCCATGCTGTCGGCCGCCAACCCGCACCATTTCCTCGGCATCGACGACGACGGCCGCTGCTGCGTGGTGCAGACCACCGGCAACCGCGACGGCCATGTCATTTTGCGCGGCGGCTCGGGCAAGCCCAACTACCACCCGGAATTCGTCGCCGATGCCGTCCGCCGGCTGGGGGCGGCCAAGCTCGAGCCCTCGCTCATGATCGACTGCTCGCACGCCAACTCCGAGAAGAAGCATGAGAACCAGGTGGCGGTGTTCCGCTCCATCCTCGACCAGCGCGCGGCCCGCACGGGCGGCGCCCAGATGGCCGGCGCCACCATCCCCAAGCCCTTCATCACCGGCACCATGGTGGAATCCAACCTGAATGCCGGCGCGCAAAAAGTGCCGGAGTGCCCGGCCGGCACCGATGTGCGCACGCTGCTCAAGCCCGGCGTCTCGATCACCGACGCCTGCATCGGCTGGGACACCACGGCGGAAATCCTGAAAGAAGCCTTCGAGCGCGCGGTGTGACGGGGCGCGGACACTCCTGTCCGCGAAATCAAAAGCATCGCCCAAATGACGACGCGCGCCGCCCA
>CANIYR010000006.1 GCA_947471825.1 Phycisphaeraceae bacterium
AAGGTCTGCTGGAGTTTGGTCAGGAAGTCGGAAAACATGGGGCGCGCAGTATAGGAGAGTTCAGTTTTGCGCCGCCCAGGCTTGGGCCTCGGTTTTGGAACTTAATTTCCCCTCCAACTGGAGGTCGTAGCCGGCATCCAGAAGGTGCTTGAACCGCGGTCCGGGCGCCAGCCCCAAGGCCATCAGCACGCCGCCGGTTAAAAAGGGAGTCGGGGATATGCCGATGCCATCCTCGGCGAGCAACCGGGCATCCCGCGCGACGGCGTTCGCAAGGCCGGCCGTGTCTTGGCAGGCTTCCAAGAGGCGTTGGGCCTCCGGCCATTCTTTTTCCGCCAGCAGGCGTTTGCGGGCTGCCATGCCAAGGTCGTCCCAGCCGGCCGCACGCGCCAAGAGCGGCGGCAGTGCGGCCAAGGAGTCTCGTTCGCCATTGGTCAGGTTGAGGCCGGTCCGCACCCGGACCAGATTTTCCTCCGCCGACCGGTCGCCGCGGTCATGCAGCCAAGCCATCAGGCGCGCGGGGTAGGCGGCTTCGGGAGTCAGGCGGGCCAGGCGCATGGGCGTGAAAGCGCCGGATGCGGGCAATCCGAGCACCAACCCGGCCAAGCCGCCCTTTTCCAGCAGCTGGGCGGCGGCGGCGAAACGCGGGCCCGACATCATGCGCCGCACTTCGTCGCCAATGCGTTCGCGCGCGATTCCGTTGAGTTTCGGGGCGTTGGCTTGCAAGGCTTGCCATGTCCGTTCTTCGATGCTGAAATTCAGGCGGGAAGCAAAACGCACGGCGCGCAGCAGGCGCAGGAAGTCTTCGCCAAAGCGTTCTTCCGGGTTGCCGATGGCGCGGATGACGCCCTTTTTCAAGTCCTCCTGCCCGCCGACAAAATCAATCACCCGGTCGCTTCCGTCGGGATGGGGGGCCAGCGGGTCGGCAAACAGGCCGTTGATGGTGAAATCGCGCCTTTGGGCATCGCCCTTGGCGTCGGTGAAAACCACCGCGTCGGGGCGGCGTCCGTCGGTATAGGTGCCATCCGTGCGGAAAGTCGCGATTTCCACCGATACGCCCTTGGCTGGCTGCGAAAGGACGACGCCAAAGGCCTTGCCCACCATCCGGCAATGGGGCAGCAGCCGGGCAACCTGATCGGGCGTTGCGCCGGTGGCAATGTCATAGTCCTTGGGCGTCAGGCCGAGCAGGGCATCACGCACGCACCCGCCCGCGAAATAAGACTCAAATCCGGCATTGCGGAGGGTTTTCAAAAGGCCGATGGCCGCATCGCGGGAGCGTGTCATGCGGGTAGGTTAACGCAGGGTGCCCGGTTTTCCCCAAATTAAACGGCAGTCGCCTGCCGCAGGATGAATCCGGTTCGATTTGCTACCATTCCATCTTCCCGTTCGTGGGTTGAAAAACGTCTGGACACCCAATGACAAATCCCTTGAAAATCCCCTTTTTGGGCTTGCTTGTCCACCCCATGGGCATCGCCGCATTGGGTCTGCTTTCAGGTTGCATGGGGTCTGGTCCGTTGGATGATGACCAACCGCGCACCCCGTATGCCCAATACCGCGAACTGCGCGGGGACAATCCCCCGCTCAACACGGAGAACTCCTTGGGCGAGTCAAGGCCCAATCTGCGCGAGCGGTTGCTGAGGCCATGATGGTTGAACGGGTTATTCACTCATAAAAATTCATTTTTCTCAAGTTTAAGCCTTCATCGTCCGATGACCAGAGAACACCCCGCCGGTCCCCGCAAATTTTGTTTTTTGATTCCGTTGCCGGTAAGTATTCTCCCCCAATACAAAGCATTTTGCACAACCAGCCCGGGCAAGACGCCCGGACGCGCCACACAGGACAAGGAGTCCAAAGCATGAGCAGAACCGTCAAAATCCTTGGAGCCATGATTGCCGGCATCACCCTCGTCTCCGGTGCATTGCTGGCTTTGGAGCCCGGGCCTTCGTTTCGTCCGTCCATACAGTTGGCCGCCTACGGGCCCGAGGATGTCGAAACCGCGCTTTTCAACACGGCGCCCAGCCGCATGTGGAAGAAGATTGTGATCCATGACAGCCGCGGTATTGAGGGCGGCCAAGCCGAACTCGACGATGTGCGCCGCCGTGTTTACCACATGGAAAACGGCGCCGGATATCACTTTGTGCTTCGCCGCGATGGCGACCGCCTCGAATTGTGCAGCCGTTGGCGAGACCAGTTGCCGGGTGCTTTCATTGTTCACGACAAGGCGGCCACCGCGTGGAATGAGGAGTCAATCGGCATCTGTCTGATCGGCAATGCGCAGCGTCAAGCCTTTGATCCCGAGCAACTCAAGGCGCTGGTCAGGCTCGTCGGCGAGCTTCAGGCACGCTACCGCATTCCTGCCAATCAAGTGTATGTGGATTTGGGCACAGCAAATACCCGCACGACCGGCGGCACCTTCCCGTTGGCGGCTTTCAGGGCACAGTTGGCCAAGTGAAATTTCCACCACCCTATGCATATCAAAAAACCGGCTTTTGCCGGTTTTTTTTATATGCCATAAGTCTTTTATGAACCAAGAATGCGCCGGTGGGCCAGGGTGGTCAGGCCCCAGCAGGCAACGGCGAACAGAATGAGGGCGGGTTGTCCCAAAGCCCACAGGAACAGCCCGTCCAGTAGGCACATGGCGGCAATCAGCCGCATGATGAGTTTTGGGGTGCCGGGGATTTGGGTCTCGCCACGGGCAACGACTGACAGGCCGATGGTGTAAAAGGTCAGGGCGAGGGCCAAGACCAGGGTAATCCTGGCGAATCCCCGCCCGGGTGCCGCAGCCTCCGCGCAAGTCAGGATGAGCAGTCCCCGGCATGCCCCCATCAGTGCCACGCTGGCCGCCGTTTTGGAATGCAGCAGGTTGTAGCCCGTGATGCAGGCGACCAAAGCCGTGCCCAGTATGACGGGCACCGGCCGCATGCCGCATTCCCCTGCCAGCATCGCCAGTCCGCCGCCCAGGCAGGTGGCGGCCAAGATGAATGCCGCCCCGCGCGGGATGCGTCCGGAGGGAATCGGGCGCGAGGGGCGTTCCTTGGCGTCCACCTTGGCGTCCACCGCGTCATTGAGGATCATGCCGCCCACATAGAGCAGGCTCATGGACAGCATCAGCGGCAGGGTTTGGCGCAATGTTTTCGTGGCATCCAGTGCGATCCCGCCGCCCATCCCCGCCACCGTGCCCACCAGCGCGTTGGACCACACCGTGGGCAGGTTGGAGGCGCGGGCCAGCTCAAGGAGCGCCCTTAGTTTGGTTGCGACTGTGCCCATGTCATTTCTTTCGCAATGCCGTCCGCCAGGCAGGCGGGGCGCAGGTGTGGGGGCAAGACGCCCCAAGCGTAGGTTTCCACTTCAAGGTGCGGCCGTGGCGCGCGGCTGAGGGAGGTTCCGCAGCCGGCATGGTCGCCGCGGCAGCGCAGCCATTGCAGGCATTGCGTCACTTCGTCCTGGGTGGTGTTCAAGAGGCCGATGGCCGGCAGGAACAGCGGCACATGGAAATGCACCCGCCAAGACCCGGTGGCGATGCGGGGATCCTCGGCGGCGGCCAGTGCCAGCGGCAAGTCCTCGAAAAAATGGCGCGTTCCGGCGGAGTCTTGCACCATGGTTTGGTGCAGGTAGCGGTCTTCGGCGAAGGCCGCCAATTGGCGGCGCATGTTTTCACGGGTATCCGGGCGGCGGGTGGAGAAATCGGCGGACACGGCACTGGACAACTGCACCTTGGCCAACTGGATGCCGGCGTCGGCATAAGCATCCAAGGCGAAGGCCTGCGGTTCAAACATGACCGCCGAGTGGCAGACATCGTGGCAGACGCCCACATAAGAACGTGCTTGCGCTTCATCGGGCCCGGTGAACAGATGTTCCCTGAAAAAACCGGCCAGCCCGCATGCGGTGTCCAGTGTGCAGCCGGGTTCGGGTTCGATGGCGGCGCGGATCAGCCGGCCGGTGCGGTCGTGCAGCCGGGCCAGGCCGACGGCCAGCCGGCGCAGATTGGCGCCGCAAGCCGCCATATCCGCCGGCGGCCAGCCCAAAGGCAGGGTGGAAATCGAGCCGATGCCCCCCTCGGGCAAGATTTGCGCCAGGATTTCAGCCAAGTCCAAGGTGTAGCTCAGCCGGTCATCCTGCGCCCAGGTGGGCCGATAAACAGCGTGCTTGACCTGCTGGGCGTGGAAATTGCCGAACGGGAATCCGTTGAAAGTTTGCGTCCAAAGACCCTTTCGCGCGAGAAAATCGCGCAATATCCGGCCCCCATCGCCAGCCGCCGCTTCGCGGGCGGCATCGGCGGACAGCCAGAGACCCACGCCCATGGCGGCATCCGGCGAAAAGCGCGCCTTGACCGCCACCGCATGCCGGTCAAGGTTGGCCATGCATTCGGCCAGGGTGGTCCCGGCATGGACATTGGTGCAGTAGGAGAGGTTGTGATTCATGGACGTTTGCCCGTCTGCCTGACCAGCCGAATTTGTGCGTCGGCCTGCTCCAGCAGGTCTGTGAAGGCGGCCAGCGGGCCATGGGTCAGCCCCAGTGAAAGGCGGACCGGCTGCGAGGCGGGCAGGATTGCTTCAAGTCGGTCCTTGAACCGCTGCGCCAGCGCGTCGGCCTCGGCCGGCGGCCCTTGGCGGCGGGTGGGGGATGAGTCGCACAGGATGGCCAGGAATTCATCGCCACCCCAGCGCGCCAAGAGATCCCCGGGTCGCAGGCAGGATCGAAGGGCTGTGGCAGCCTTCTGGATAGCCGCATCGCCGGCGGCATGTCCCTTGGCGGCATTGATTTTTTTGAGTCCATCCACATCACAGAACACCAATGTTCCCTGAGTCGGCATTTCCGCAAGTGAAAGCCGGCGGCGCAGCCCGCGGCGGTTCAAAAGGCCCGTCAGGTCGTCATGGTCCGCTTCATGGCGCGCGCGCGCCAAGTCCTCCAGTAATGTGCAGATGTCGGGGGTGGCGGGGGGGGCGGGCATCCTTGGATTCTAGGGGAGGCCTCTTTTTTTTGGCGTTACGGTGGTTTACACTGCCTTTGCGGACACCGCCGCCGTCGTTTTTCATCTGATTCACCCGCCACACATGCCAAAATCCAACCCGTTGGAATCTCTGGATGCCTCCCTGGGAATTTTGTTGGTCAATAAAGGCATTGTTTCCGCCGAAGAGGTGGAGTATGCATGCGGCATGGTGGCTGCCCGGAAGAGCGTCGGATTCGCGCTGGCGCAGGCGTTGGTTGAAAATGGCGCCATCACCGTTCGGCAGGCCGAGCGGTTCACGGCCGAATGCCTGTCTTGCGCCAAGCCCTTTGACGCCACCGAGCAATTGCCGGGTTACCAGGTCATGGAAAAACTGGGTGCCGGGGCGATGGCCACGGTTTACAAGGCCAGGCAAATCAGTCTGGACCGCCCCGTGGCGATCAAGATTTTGCCCAGGAAACACAGCAAGGACGCGGCCTTCATCAAGCGTTTTTATGACGAGGGCAAGGCCGCCGCCCAACTGAACCACCCCAACATCGTGCAGGCCTTCGACGTGGGCCATGCCGGCGAGCACTACTATTTCGTGATGGAGTACGTGGATGGCTGGACGGTCCACGACGAGATCATCAAAGACGGCAAATACCAGGAAAAGCGCGCCATCCAGGTCGCAATCGACGTGGTCAAGGCACTGGCGCATGCGCATGAGATGGGTTTTGTGCACCGTGATGTGAAGCCGAAGAACATCATGATCACCAAAACCGGCCAAGCCAAGCTGGCCGACATGGGCCTGGCGCGCGCCATTTCCGACCGCGAGGCGGCCGAGTCGGAGAAGGGCAAGGCCTTTGGCACACCCTACTACATTTCGCCCGAGCAGATCCAGGGTGCGGTCCACATCGATCACCGGGCTGATATTTATTCCTTCGGGGCCACCCTGTACCACATGGTGACCGGGCGGGTTCCCTTCGAAGGGAATTCCCCGACGGCGGTGATGTACCGCCATTTGCGCGATGAATTGGTGCCGGTCGACCTGGTCAATCCCATGTTGTCACAGGGGATCAGCGAAATCATCGAGGTTTGCATGGCCAAATCCCCGGAAAACCGCTACGCATGCGCTGAAGATCTGCTGGCCGATTTGCAGGCGGTTGAACATGGAGATCCCCCGCATATTGCGCGCAAAAACTTTGATGTCGCGTCCTTTGCCAAATTGGATGCCAGCCTCCATCAGGCCGGCGAAATGCGCCAAGCGCCCCCGGGGGCCATCCGAATGGTTGATCAACCCTTTTTTTGGCCCATGGTCGGCAGTTACGTACTGGCGGCAGCCATGCTGGTGGCCATGGTGGTGATCCTGATTTTCCGCTAACTGCCCTTCATTTTTGCTTTGCCGCGGCATTGGCAGGGCATAGGGACGCTTTTCTGCCAAATCCCCCTTGACCTATCCCCCCTTTGCCTCGATACTCCCCAAGCGCAATGGCGGATTTGGACCGCCGGTGCCTTCATTCCCCGGAGCCTAGGATGACCCGTGTTACCCGTTTGCTTGCCTTCGCCGTTTTGACGCCTGTTTTCGCCGTATCCTCGGTGCTCGCCGGTTGCAGCGGCAGCATGCAGCAGGCCGCCAAGTCATCTCCACCCAAGAATTTGGCGGACATCCCCGTGATGGGACTCCCCATTGAGCCGGGCGCGGCGGCTGACTTGGGTTATTCCATCAATTGGGTTTCGCGCTTTGGCAAGCCTGATGAGCGCATCCGTCCCCTGCGCCATGTGCGCGTGTTGGGTGATTTGGTGGTGTTCTTGGAGGAGGGCAGCGACAAGGTCACCGCTTATGACGCCGCGACCGGTGCTTTCCGCTGGTCACGCCATGTGGGCGAGCGTTTGCAGGTTCTTTACGCCCCGGTTCGTTCCGATGATTGGGTTTACATCAACACTGAAAGCCGCCTGCACCGCATCAATGCCAAAACCGGCTACGAGGCAGAACCCATTGTTTTGAAAACTCCGGTGGCTGCGGAAGCGGCCGTTTTTGAGAATTTCCTCGTGTTCGGCGGGTTGGACGGGCGTGTCGTGTTTTTCAACCTGCGCACAGGCTACGCCACTTGGGAATACCAGTTGCCCAAGTCCATCTGCACCCGGCCGGTGGTCTTCGCCAAAAGTCTTTTCGCCGTTGATAGCGGTGGCAATTATGTGATGCTGTCACCCGATCGCCGGGAATTGGCTTGGCGCAGCCACACGTGGGGCCCGGTCACCATTGACCCGGTTCTGTTCAAGGACACGCTGATTGTGCCATGCATGGATGGCACCCTGTACGGCATTCACCGCTCCACCGGGCTTGACCTGTGGAAATACTATGACATGCAAGTGCAATTGGAGGGTCCGCCCTTTGTGGTTGAATCCCGTTCCCAGATTGTTCTTTCGGTCAGGGATGAGGGCCTGCGCATTTTGTCGGCCAACAGCGGCCAGGAGGCCCTGCGCATCAAAACCACCGCGCGCCCCGTGGTCTCGGCGGACGGCAAGATGGTCCTGCTGGACAAAGCGACGAATGAAATGGTGTTGATGGAGGTGCCCGGCGGCCGTGAAATCGCACGCGTGCCTTCCATGCCGCTTTCCAAGGTGGTGAACATGGGCGATGGCAGCCTGCTGTTTGTGGGTGTTGACGGCCAATTGATGCGTCTGACTCCCAATAAAAAATAAATCCGATTCACAAGCCCGCGTCAAGCGGGTTTTTTTTAGGGGTGGATGCTCCCCTACAATCCGCGCCTTCGCCTTCCCACGCCATTTCATGAGCCCCCATTCCATGCCCGACCTTGTCCCCATCCGCACTGCGTTGCTCTCGGTCTCAGACAAAACCGGCCTGTTGCCGTTCGCTGTTTTTTTGGCGTCGCGCGGGGTCCGATTGATATCCACCGGGGGCACATGCAAAACCCTGGCAGAGGCGGGGCTGGCGGTGACCCCCATCGATCAGGTGACCGGGTTCGCCGAAATGATGGACGGCAGGGTTAAAACCTTGCATCCCAAAATCCATGGCGGTTTACTCGCCCTGCGGGACAAGCCCGACCACGCCGAGGCGATGGCCCGTCATGGCATCGGCGCCATTGATCTGGTGTGCGTCAACCTGTATCCATTTGAAAAAACGGTGGCCAATCCGGATGTGACGGAGGCGGATGCCATTGAGAACATCGACATCGGCGGGCCGGCGATGGTGCGTTCGGCGGCCAAAAACCATCGATTTGTGGCCATTGCCACCTCGGCCGGCCAGTACGCCGCCATCGAGGCGGAAATGCGGGCGCATGCCGGCGCCACCACCTTGGCCCTGCGCAAGAAACTGGCGCTGGCCGCGTACACCCGCACGGCGGAGTATGACGGCGCGATTTCGCATTGGATGGCCGCGCGTTTCTCATGAGTGGTTGGGGCTCCACCCCCGCCCTGTCCCTTGGGCCTGGCGCCATGCCGCTGCGTGATTGCCTTAGAATAAAGTCCGCCAGCCACCTTTCCCCCTTCCAGAATGCCCGTGGATCCCGTCACCGCCCATGTCCGAGTCAAGAACCGTCTCGGCCTCCATGCGCGGCCGGCCATGTCGGTGGTGGATGCGGCCAGCGGGTTTGCCAGCGATGTTTTTTTAATCAAAGACGGCCAGCGCGTGGACGCCAAAAGCATCATGCATCTCATGATGCTGGCCGCCGCCCAAGGCACCGAAATGCGGGTGGAGGCGGTCGGTGCCGACGCACCCGACGCGGTGGCCGCCATTGGCGCGCTATTTGAAGCCGGTTTCGGCGAGAACTGACCATGGCTGATCCCACCCCTTCCAAAAACGAGAAGCCTGCCATCCTCACCCGCAAGCGGCGTATGGCCGGCATGCTGCCGACCTTGCTGACGCTGGGCAATCTGGTGTGCGGTTTTGCCGCCATCATCGCGGCGACCAAGGATGAGACGACAGGATTGAGCCTGCCGTTTGGATGGTCGCCGCTCAAGGCCGCCTGCATGTTCATACTGCTGGGCATGGTGTGCGATGCCTTGGATGGCACCGCAGCCCGCCTGACCCGCACCATGAGCCGCATGGGTGCCGAGTTGGATTCGCTTGCCGATGTGGTGACATTCGGCCTGGCTCCGGCCGTCATGGCCTGCAAGGTGGTGGGCATGGACATTCCTTTCATCGCCGCGCATTGGGACGACGGCCATTGGCTGCACAAGTGCGTGTTTGGCGCGGCGGCGGTGTACATTTCCTGCGCCGCCCTGCGGCTGGCCTGGTATAACGTGGAGGATGCATCCCCCGACGCGCACGGCGGGTTTACGGGGCTGCCTTCGCCCGGTGCCGCCGGTGCGGTGGTGGGTCTCATCATGCTGTACGGTGTTTTGGGGGACAACAAGGATTACGGCGGCATGGCCCAAGGAATCACCGCCGTGGCCGTGGTGCTTGGCTTGCTCCTTCTTGGTCTGGCCATGGTTTCGCGCATGCCTTACACCCACATGGTCAACCGCATGTTCAAGGGCAGGGCCAGGATCATGCGCCTGTTGCCCCTGCTGGCGGTAGGTGGCGTGCTGGTGGTCTGGCCCACTTATGTGCTGCCCGCTTGTTTCCTGGGCTACGCATTGTCGGGCCCGGTTTTGGCGGTGCTCCGCCGCATCCATCCGGCCCGGATATGATCGGACAAAACCCTGCCGAAATGGCCGCGCAAGACGGCAAACAGAGCTCTTTTTTGGCGCCCGCGCCTTCGGTGCGCCGCCGCCAGCTGGCCGGTTTGCTGATGGCGGCGCCCTGTTTGGGGATTTTGGGTGTGGCGGCATGCATCCCCCCCAGCCCCACCGGGCTGGAAACCCACCGGGCGTTGGGTTTGCCTGCGTGCGGTTTTTTTCAAACCACCGGCGTGCCATGCCCGTCCTGCGGCATGACCACCGCTTTCGCGCATGCGGCACACGGCCACCTCTGGCAGGCTTGGGTGACCCAGCCGGCCGGCTGCGTGCTGGCGGTGCTGGCCGCCATGCTGGCACTTGCCGGGCTATGGTCTTTTGCCTCCGGCATGGACGGTGCCGGACTGGCCGGCCGCCTGATCGGCCGCAAGCCGGTGCTTGGCGCATTGGCGTTTTTGCTGCTGGCCGCCTGGGGATGGACCGCCTGGCGGCACGGCCACCGCGCCTGATTCTTGACATGCGCACCGCGTCACCCGATACTCCCTCCACCCTTTTCACCGGAACACCCCATGGCCCAAGCCCAGTCCCATCTGACCATTTCGGAAGTACCCAACGGGGTCACCCGCGTGGTTTTTGCCGTGCGCAACATTTTGGATGAATCAATGATTCATCAGATTGGCGAGGAAATCGCGGGCTTGGTCGCCGTCTCCAACAATCCCAAGGCGCTGATTTCCTTCAGGGGTGTGGAGCACCTGTCGTCCACCGCGCTGGGCATGCTGATCTCCATCAAGAACAAAATCGGCGCCAAGGGCGGCCAGCTCCGCCTGTCGGATATCGACCCCAAAATCCACGAGGTTTTCCGCATCACCCGCCTCGACACCCTGTTTCAAATCCACGCCGACGAGGCGTCGGCGCTGAAAAGTTTCCGCTGACCGGCCCTTTTTGGACGCCGCCCCCATGTCCCATGCCCCCGCCCATCCGATTCGCAAGTCCTGGGATATTCCCAGCACTTTGCCCGTGGTGCGCGACCTGGTGGAAGAGGTGGCCCAGCTGCTGGATGCCGCCGTGTGGGGCGCGGAGGCCGTTTTCGCCGTGCGCATGGGTTTGGATGAAGCCGTGGCCAATGCCGTCAAGCATGGCAACCAAGGCGATGCCATCAAGCGGGTGCTGGTCGAGATGGCGCTACACCCCGACCGTGTTGAGTTGAAGGTGCGCGACCAGGGCGGCGGCTTTGATCCCCTGGCCCTGCCTGATCCGACCGGGGCCGATTGCATCGGCCGGACGCACGGCCGCGGCGTGATGCTGATGCGCGTGTACATGAATGAGGTCTGTTACAACTGGCAAGGCAACGAAGTCTCCATGATGCGCCACCGCGATCGCGGTCCGCAAGCGTAGTGACCCCCATGCAGAAGCCGTCCCCCTCCAGGAAAAGCGCGGCCAAGCGCCGCACCCGCCAAGCACCCCCTTTGGAGGTTCAGCTGTCCTTGGACGTGGCCGATGCCGCCCCCCCGGCGGCCGGCTGGCTGGAGGAGCACCTCCGCCGGGCCGCCGCCTTCGCCGGCATCGGCGGGGAGGTCTCCATCCTGGTCGTGGGGGACCGGCGCATGGCCCGGCTGCATGTGGAATACAAGCAGGTGCCCGGCACCACCGACTGCCTGACTTTCGACCTGTCCGGCCCGCACACCCCCAAAGGCCTTGTGGAAGGCGACCTGGTGCTGTGCATGGCGGTGGCCAGGCGTCAGGCCAAAAAACGCGGCCACAGCACCCGGGAGGAATTGCTGCTGTACGCCGTCCACGGCCTGCTCCACCTGGATGGCGAGGACGACCTCGATCCGGCGGCGTTTGAAAAAATGCACGCGCGGGAAGACGCGATCCTGCAAGCCCTTGGGTTCGGCCCCCTGTTTGCCGGAAAATCCGCCGGCAAATGAACTACAATGCGCCTGTTCTTTGACAACCGGGGCCGACTGGAATCGACTGGATGACGTGGTTGATTGTTGCGTGCCGAGGGTGCTTTGGAACCTCGTAAATCCTCCTTGGCAAAACCAAACTGCCAACAACAAACAAGTTGCTGGTCGCATCAGCGCTCCTCGCGCTCTGCGCCTTGCTGCCTGATTAGGTTCGCCTAATCGTCAGCGCCGTCCCGTGATTGTTCTCCCATGACTTTCACGGGCCGTACACGCCATGGGATCGCTTTCGGGTGGCGCATCAGCGCCTGAAAGTCAAACTTACTGAAGCTGGGTCACGCACGGGGTGCCATTGCTCAAAGCGGGACCAAGAAAAAAACAACGGATATGCGCGTAGGGATGATCCTCTGCCCATCGCAGGACGCGGGTTCAACTCCCGCCGGCTCCACTTTTCAAAACCACGGCCCACCAGTGCCGTGGTTTTTTCATGGATGGACGCCGGCAGCCAAGTTTTTTTGAAGGCCGGCGTGCCTTGGAAACACCGTCTCCAGCACCGCCGCGCCGCCGGACCCCGCTTTGGCGGAGCGTTTTTTGGCCGCCGCCGGCCAGAGCAGCGTGTCGCCGGCGTGGAAGCGATGGCCGTTGGAGGCCGTCATTTCGCCGGCGATCACCATCCAGGCCACCGGGCGGCGGTCGTCGGGGGCGGCCAGCGCTTCGCCTGCGGCCAGACGCACATGAAAGGTGCGGAAGAATTCGCAATCCACCATGGTGGTCCGGCCGGGGCCTGTGGCGGCCCGGGTCGCCGGCGGCAGCGGCTGGCCGGAGAAATCAATGCAGGCCAGGGCCTGCTCCACATGCAACTGGCGGCCAACGCGGCCCCAGTCATAAACGCGGAAGGTGGTGTCGCTGGGGGTCTGGATTTCCGCGACCAGGATGCCGGCCCCCAAGGCATGGCAGGTGCCGCTGGGCAGGTGGTGGCAGTCGCCGGGGGCCACCGGAACGGTTTGCATGAGGGGCACCACCGCATCGTCGCGGTTGAGGGCCAGGGCCTTGCGCAGGTCGGCCGCGCCGACGCCCGGCTTCAGCCCTTTGTGAATGACGGCGCCGGGTTTGCAGTCCACGATGAACCAGGCCTCGCTTTTCAAATGCGCCTGCGGATGGGCGGCGGCGTAGGCCGGCGAAGGGTGGACCTGCACCGACAGCGCGGCCGATGCGTCCAGGTACTTGAGCAGCAGCGGGAACCCGTTGGTGGCCGGATTGCCCCGCAGGTCGCCCATCAATTCCTTGCCGTAGGCGTGGCGCAATTCCTGTAGGGTGCGCCCGTCGTGCAGGCCGCCGAACACGGCCGTGCGCGCCGATTCGTCATCGGGGTTGCCCACGGGGAAGTCGCACAATTCCCAGCTTTCGCCGACGGGGTCCTTGCCCGCAAGCAAACCGGCCGGCAGTTGGCGCCCAAAATGCGAGGTGAAGGCATGGCCGCCCCAGACTCGGGCACGGTAACGCGGCGACAGGGCGAGCGGTTGGCTCAAATGTGTGTGCATAAAAGCAGTTTAAGGCCCGGGCGGCCCCGGCACGGCGCAAACATGAAAAACGCCGGATCCCATTGTTTGAGCGGGGCTCCGGCGTTTGGGTTGTCAACCTTGGCTCGCCGAGATCTGGCGCGAGATCGGCGTCAGGATATGCGGAATCAGGCGCGATTCGGCGAGTTGCTCGGCGTAGCGGAACAGGCCCGGCAGGGTTTGGTCCAGGTCTTCCAGACTGTTGAAGGGCGCCAGGCGCCGCAGCGAAAGCAGCACGCGCAGCGGTTCGTTGGCGTAGCGGCCGGTGATGCCGCGGCGGTTCTTGCGGCGCGTCTGCACCTCCATCGTGGTCTGCACGCGGCCGTCCTTGGACAGCGCGAAGGAGAAGATGGGCTGCAGTTCGGTGACGCGCACATTGGCCAAGGCTTCGGCCAGCGGCGACCCTTCAAACAGCGCATTCTTGACGATTTCGTCATGGTCGCCGGCGGCTTCCAACTCGAACACGAAGGTCATTTCAAAGGAGTCAATGTCCAGCGGGCTGATGCCCAGGAAATGCGGGGCGTTTTTGACGATCAGATCGTGCTGCTTGAGCGCCTCTTCAATGGTTTCCGGGTTGACGATGCCGCAGCGCAGCGTGCGCTCGCGCAGCGAAACCCAGCGGTAGGGGGCGTCGTCGGCGTGGGTGCCGGCATCGGCGTTGGGCGCCTCAAAGCCGCCCAAATCGGCGCTCGATTCGTCTTCCATGTTGCGTGCGGTTTCCAGGATCAGTTCACCGTCGAACTTGCGGAAACGGTCCATGGTCGGCACGCTCTTCTTGACGCGCTCGAAAAAATGCATCACCGTGTCCCGCTCGGAGGGCAGGGGCATCTTGACCGTGATTTTGGTCTCGAAAATGAAGTCGGAGCAGATGGCGCCGTAGGAAGTGGTCATGGGTCGGTCAAAGGGGGCAAACGGGGAAGGGGCCGGGATTTTACCCGGCATCTCCACCGGCGGCATGCCGGGGTTTGTCGTCCTTGGCATCGGTTCCTGGGCGGTCATCGCCGGCAGCGGCTGCGCCGCATCCGGCCCCGACACGGCCGCTTCATCCGGCGGAGGCCGGTTGTCGGCGTTCGTGCCAAACAGCCGCTTCCAAACCGGCCCCGTAAGAAGCCGGGGAAAATCAAAAAGCACCCCGCCGTTGTGCGGGGTGCTTTTTTGCCGTCATCATCCATTCACCCGCCCACGAACTCATTGCCCACTTTGCGCGCGCGCTGGGGCTTGTCCACGTTGATGCTCAGCGCGGTGCCCGCTTCAACCAGCAGATTCCAGCCGGCGGCCATGTAAGCGAAGCCGGTCAGGTCGCCGCAATCCTGCACCAGGATGGTCGGGAAGCGGGTGGGGCGGGTGCTGATGGCGATCACCTTGACGCCGGCGCCGTGCACCAGCACCTTTTCGAATTTTTCTTCCTGGTCGGCGATGGGATCCACCCAGATCACCACATCCTTGTCGGTCATCACTTCTTCCACCCCGTGGGCGGCGTAGGTGCCTTCGAAGTAGTCGCTGCGCTTGCGGGTGATTTCATTGGTTTTGAGGGTCAATTCTTCCGCCACGCCGTCGTTGGGGCCGGCCCAGGAGATGACCGGGGCATTGACCAGGGCGTCGGTGATGTCCTTGGCGATGGGGGCGGTCAGGGCCGCCTGCATGGCGTCGGCGACCTGGTTCAGGCGGCCCTTCAGGTTGTTCTGGCCGGTGGCGGCTTCCACGGCGGCCTGGCAGCACAGGGCCTGCTCGATGACGCTCTTGGTGGCGGCCACCGCGCCTTCGGCGCCGCAGCCGAGCACGATGCCTTGGTTCGCAAAGGATTCCAAGGTTGAATTGGCGAAGGCGGTGATGGAGGACAGGTTGGTGTGGCCGGCTTCCTTCAGTGATTTGAAGAGTTGGATCACTTCCGCCGTGCGGCCGGAGTTGGACAGGCCGATGACCGACCAGTCCTGCAACCGGTAAGACTGGCTCTGTTTGCCCGCTTCGGTGTGCACCTGCAAGGCTGTGCCGCGCTGATGGATCACCTTGATGGCGTGCTTGGTGGGGAACAGGCGCGAGGAGCCTTCGCCGGTGAAGTGCAGCTTGCCCGTTTGGGCCACCGAAGCGCCGATTTTGGCGGCGACGGCCGGGTCGAAGGAACGGACGAAAGCCGGGGTGGCCAGCATGTCGGTCACCAGGTTGAACGGGGTGTAGCGGGGGTCGGTGTTGTTCATGGCGCGGCAAAAAGGGTGAAAGGGGTAAAGTGGCGGATTGTATCGCGGGCAAAGGCCGCAAGCGGTGCGGGGCGCAAGTGCCCTTGGCTTGGGAAGCCCGGCAAAAAAACACCCCGCGCAAGCGGGGTGTTTTTTGAAACGGAAGGCAAACCTTGGAAATTACTTGATGAACAGGATTTCCTGGTAGGTCGGCAGCGGCCAGAGGTCGTCGGCAACCAGGGTTTCCAGCGCGTCGGCGGACTTGCGCACGGCCAGGGAGGCGGTGGCGATGCCGTCGCGGGCATGCTTGGCGTGGGCGATGGATTCGCCGGAGACATGGTGGCCCAAGGCCTTCTCAAGCGCGGCGATACCGGCTTCCAGTTCGGCGGTGAGGCCTGCCACCTGCTCGAGCAGGGCGGTCGAACCCTTGACGCCGGAGGCCTTGACGGCGGCCGCAGTGGTGGCCAACTGGCCCTGGTAGCGGATGGCCGCCGGCAGGATCTGCGTGCGGGCGATGTTGAGGGTCAGCTTGCCTTCGGTGGTGATGTCCTTGACATAGCGCTCGACGTTCACTTCGTAGCGCGCTTCGGATTCGCGGGCCGAGAGCACGTTGTACTTGGCGAACAGGGCGACCACGGCCTTGTCCTTGAGGACGGGCAGGGCTTCCACGGTGTTGCGGTTGTTGATGAGGCCGCGCTTCTCGACGGCTTCCTTGTGCCAGGCTTCGGAGTAGCCGTTGCCGTTGAACACGATCTTGGTGCCGTGCTTGGCCCAGATGTCCTGCACCAGCTTGGTGGCGGCGGCCGGCAGTTTCTTGCTGTCGCCCTTGGTGGCCTTTTCCAGTTCGTCGGCGACGAACGCGAGGGAGTCGGCGATGATGGTGTTGAGGGTGGTCAGTGGGAACGAGATCGACTGCGACGAGCCGCAGGCGCGGAACTCGAACTTGTTGCCGGTGAAGGCGAACGGCGAGGTGCGGTTGCGGTCGCCCGGATCCTTCGGCAAGGGGGGCAGCACGTCGACGCCGACCTGCATGTATTCCTGCGCCTTGGGGCCCTTGGGCGAGCCTTTGGCGATGGATTCGAACACCTTGGTGAGCATGTCGCCCAAGAAGATCGAGACGATGGCCGGGGGGGCTTCGTTGGCGCCCAGGCGGTGGTCGTTGCCGGAGTGGGCGACGGTGACGCGCAAGAGGTGGCCCCAGAGGTGCACGGCGCGGATCACGGCGGCGCAGAACACCAGGAACTGGGCGTTGTCGTGCGGGGTGACCCCCGGCTCGAGCAGGTTGCCGACCTTCGGGCCGCCCAGCGACCAGTTGAGGTGCTTGCCGGATCCGTTGACGCCGGCGAAGGGCTTCTCGGTGAGCAGGCAGGCCATGCCGTACTTCTCGGCCACGGCCTTGAGCACGGTCATGGTCAGCTGCTGGTGGTCGGCGGCGATGTTGGCGTTTTCGTAGACCGGGGCCACTTCGTACTGGCCGGGGGCCACTTCGTTGTGGCGGGTCTTGATGGGGACGCCCAGCTTGTAGAGTTCCTGCTCGCACTCGTGCATGTAGGCCAGGACGCGGGCCGGGATGGCGCCGAAGTACTGGTCTTCGAATTCCTGGCCCTTGGACAGGTTGCCGCCGAACAGCGAGCGGCCGCTGATCGAGAGGTCCGGGCGGGCATAGAAGAAGTTGCGGTCGATGAGGAAGTATTCCTGCTCCGGGCCGGCGGTGGCGTAGATGTAGCCGGGGTTGCTGTTGCCGAACAGCTTCACCACGCGCTCGGCCTGGGCGGCCAGCACCTGCATCGAGCGCAAGACCGGGGTCTTGGCGTCGAGGGCTTCGCCGGTCCAGGAGACGAAGGCGGTCGGGATGCACAGGGTGCGGCCGTTGGCGTTCTCCAGGATGTAGGCCGGGCTGGTCGGGTCCCAGATGGTGTAGCCGCGGGCTTCGAAGGTGGCGCGGATGCCGCCGGAGGGGAACGAGGAGCCGTCGGGCTCGCCGCCGACCAGCTGCTTGCCGGAGAACTCGGCGACCACGCCGCCCTTGCCATCGGGGTCAAGGAAGGAGTCGTGCTTTTCGGCGGTGATGCCGGTCAGGGGCTGGAAGATGTGCGCGTAGTGGGTGGCGCCCTTTTCCATGGCCCAGTTTTTCATGGCGGCGGCCACGGCGTCGGCCACGGCGGCTTCCAGTTTGCTGCCGCTTTCGATGGTGGCAACCAGGGCTTTGTAGATGTTCTTGGGCAGGCGGTCCTTCATTGCGGCCAAGGTGAACACGTTTTCACCGAAGGTGGTCACGGCATCCTTGGTGAAATCCACCGTGGACTGCAATTGGGGGCGGGCAACAACAGCCTGGATGGCGTCACGACGAGAAAGACTACCGGACATGAAGGGCTCCAAAAAAGGAAGGTGGGGGGTGAAGATCAAAATCAAAGAACAAAGGCCAAAAGTGACCCTTGTTCATTCCATGGGTATGTGTGTAAGTATAAGAAGATGCAAAGCGCATGCCATTTGTGGAAAAGTTGGGCATCTTCATTTTGGGTGCCTAAAAAATTGGCTCCGCTTCCTTTGTGTGCATGCGGTCGGCGGGTTTGGTTGCGGCTTGCCCAAGCCATCCTTGGATCATTCAAGTGCTTTCCGCCGGCTGCACTAACATGCCGTCATGACCCAGCAGCACCTGCTTGCCATCCTGAGCGGCCAGGCCCGTGGCCCGGGCCCCGCGCTTGTTCGCGGGCTTTTGGCCGCTTTGGCCCCGTTGTATGCATGGGGTGCGGCGGCCAAAAACGCTTTTTTTGACGCCGGCTGGCTCAAGGCCAGCGATTTGGGGCGGCCGGCGGTGTCGGTGGGCAATTTGACCACCGGCGGCACCGGCAAAACGCCGATGGTGGCCTGGGTGGTGCATGCGTTGGCCAAGGCCGGGCACCGGCCGTGCGTGCTCCTGCGCGGCTACAAGTCGCAAAACGGGGTCAGCGACGAGGCGCAGGAGTTGCACCAGCGGGTCGGTGCCGTGGCGCAGGTCGCGCCCCACCCCGACCGGGTGGCGGAGGCCAGGCGGCAACTGGCGGCCCATCCGGAGATCACCTGCTTTGTTCTCGATGACGGGTTTCAGCACCGGCGTGCCAAGCGCGATTTGGACCTGGTGCTGGTGGATGCGACCAATCCGTGGGGTTATGGCGCCACCTTGCCGCGCGGTTTGCTGCGCGAAAAGAAGGCGGGGCTGCGCCGGGCGGATGCGGTGATCGTGACGCGCTCGGACCGGGTCGATGCGGAGGCTTTGGCGCAACTTGGCGTCGAAATCCAAGCGATCACCGGCAGGGATCCGCTGGCGCTGGCGCGCCATGATTGGGAGGGATTGGCGGTGTGGCGGGACGGGGCGGAGGACGTCGCGCCGCTCGACGCCTTGCAAACCGCGCGCGTGGCGGTGGTGTGCGGCATCGGCAATCCGGCGGCGTTCACGGCCCAGGCCCGGGGTTGCGCCCAAGTGGTCATGGTGGAGCCGGTGGCCGACCATGCCGCGTGGTCGCCGGCCCTGTTCGCCGGGGTTGTGGAGCGGGCCTTGGCCGCGGGCGCCACCGCCCTGCTCACCACCGAAAAAGACTTCGTCAAATGGCGGCCCCTGCTGGCGCAGTTGCATCTCACGCTTCCCGTCTACCGCCCGCTTCTGGCCATGCAATTCCCCCAAGGCGGCGAAGCCTTGGCGACACTGCTCGCCTCGCACATTCCCCTTTCCAACCCCCGGACCGCATCATGATTCACACGCTTGCCCATCTTTCAAACGAACCCCACATGGCCTTGTCGGCGGTCCTGGCCGTGTTTGGCTGCGGGCTTCTGGCCGGCGTTTGCGCCGGGCTGTTCATTGCGCGCAAGTTTGCCCGCAGCCCCCGTTAATCCAGCCGTTTCACGATGTCTTGCGTCAGCCGCGCTTCAAAGGCGTGGTCGCGCCCGATGTTTTGCCACAGGTTGTTTTCCGCCCCGTGCTGTCGCCAGTGCCCGGGCACTTCGGCCAGGTTGACGGACGGATTTCCCGCCGAGATCACCACGCGGCGGGTCGGTGAATCCAGGCGTTCCACGCCGGCTTCGACCGTGAGGGTGCAGGAGCCGCCGCCCGCCGGCGTCATTTGGATGCGCACGCGGTGGCGCAGATCCTGCCAGTCGGCGCGGGCCCGCCACGGGCCGCCGCCCGCGCTGTTGCCTTTCCACCATTCGGCCGAAGCCGGGATACCTTCGGGAAAGGCCGCGACCACGCCCGTCAGCCGGTCGAAGCGCTCCACGCGCAGGCCGTGCGCGCGCAGGGCGGCGGCGGCGGCATCCAGGGCGGCATCGCGCCGGGCGGCCGTGATCTCAAGCGGCGCCGGTGCGGATCCCGGCGCGCTCTGGCAGGCGGCCAGCAGGCAGGCGGCAAAAAAGGACGGGAGGAGGCGCATGGGCGGATGTTAAGGGAGCGCGCAGACTCTTGTCCGCGCGGGCTCGCGAAAAAAACGGTCCAGCAAGAACAACGCGCACCGCCGGGGCGGTGCGCGTCGCGAAATGTTTTCCGGGCGGGCGAAGGCGGGTGCCCCCCTTTTCACAACTCGACCTGCGAGCCCAATTCCACCACCCGGTTGGGCGGCAGGTTGAACACGTCGCTGGCCGAGCGCGCGTTCTTGGCCATCCAGTTGAACAGGGTCATGCGCCCGCGGTGCAGCGAAGAGCATTCCGGCACCGGAATGATGCGCTCGCGGCCCAGGAAATAGGTGGTTTCCGCCTCGCGGTAGGGCACTTCCGGGCAGGCCGCCAGTTCCTGCGGGATGTCGGGCTCCTCCATGAAGCCGTAGCGCAGGGTGATGCGCCAGGCGTTGTCGCCGATTTTTTCAACATGGCGGCGGTGCCCGTCGGAGACCGTGGGGGTTTCCTCGCTCTGCACGGTGACGAACACCAGGCGTTCGTGCAGCACTTTGTTGTGTTTGAGGTTGTGCAGCAGGCAGCCCGGCGTGCCGTTGGCATTGCTGGTCAGGAACACCGCGGTGCCCGGCACATGCGCCACCGCGGAGCCGCCACGCCGGACGGATATCAGGAATTTCTCGAGCGGGAACTGGTTTTCACGCAATTTTTCGTGCAGGGTGGCGCGGCCGTTCTTCCAGGTGAGGAACAGGATCAGGATGCCGCCGCCGATCGAGAGCGGCACCCATCCGCCATCGGCGATCTTGAGGGAGTTGGAAACCAGGAACAGCATGTCCATGACCAGCAGGCCGCCCAAGAGCGGCAGGGCCCGCCAGCGCGACCAGCCCCAGATGCGGCGGGCCACCACATACAGCAGCAGGGTGGTGATCACCATGGTCAGGGCGACCGCGATGCCGTAGGCCGAGGCCAGCGCGCCCGACTTCTTGAAGGAAACCACCAGCACGATCACGGCGGCCAGAAGCGCCCAGTTGACCAGGGGCAGGTAAACCTGGCCGTATTCGCGGGCGGAGGTCTGCACCACCCGCAGGGGCGGGCAGTAGCCGAGCTGGATGGCCTGGCGGGTGATCGAATAGGCGCCGGTGATCAGGGCCTGGCTGGCGATGATGGTGGCGATGGTGGCCAGCGCCACCATGGGGTACAGGGCCCAGCGGGGGGCCATGTGGTAGAAGGGGGAGGATGCGACTTCATGCAGGGTGTCGCCCGGCACGCGCCCGGCGGCGGCGGACAGGAGCAGGGCGCCTTGGCCGAAGTAATTGAGCAACAGGGCCGGCAACACCAGGGCAAACCAGGCCATGCGGATGGGTTTGCGGCCGAAATGGCCCATGTCGGCGTACAGGGCCTCGCCCCCGGTGACCACCAGGAAGACCGACCCGAGCACCACAAAGGCGTGGAAGCCGTGTTCCCAGGCGAACAGTGCCGCATGGTGCGGCGCAACGGCATGCAAAACCGAGGGCTCGCGGGCAATCCACACGCAGCCGAGCGCGGCCAGAAGGCCGAACCACAGGGCCATGATGGGGCCGAAGGCCGCACCCACCTTGCCGGTGCCGAAGCGCTGGCAGGCGAACAGCGCCACGATGATGGCGATGGTGATGCCCACCACCGTGGAATCCTGGATCGGGTGGTTGAACTCCTTGGCGGCCACCTGCAGGCCTTCGACCGCCGAAAGCACCGAAATGGCCGGCGTGATGGCGCCGTCGCCGTAGAGCAGCGCGGTGCCGAACAGCCCCATCAGCACCAGCAGCCAGACGCCCTTGCCGCGCGGGCGTTTGGGGCCGAGCAAGGCCAGTGCCATGAGCGCCATGATGCCGCCCTCGCCCTTGTTGTCGGCGCGCAGCACATAGACCAGGTATTTGACGGTGACCACCAGGATCAGCGACCAGACGATCAGTGAAAGCAGGCCGAGCACATTGGGCGGGGTGACGGTGCCATCCAGGGCGGCGCTGATGGCGGCTTCCCTGACGGCTTCGGAGGCGCCCTCCGGGATGTTCGCGCTGACATGGGCCAGCGCGTGAAAACTCTCCTTGAGCGCGTACAGCGGGCTGGTGCCGATGTCACCGTAAACCACACCCAGGGCGCCCAAGGTCAAAGCCGCCAAAGGGGCTTTGGCGTGGCCGCCGTGGCCTTGGCGGGCCAGCGCAGGGGTTTCGGCTGGGGCGGGTGATGCGGCGGGTGATGCGGTGGCGGACGAAGCGGGCGAACTGGGAGGCTCTTCCATGGGGGGAACGGTCGTGTCTTCCATCTTGGCCTTGGCGAAGGCCGGATACGGGAGGAAGCTTTCGGGCGAAACCCCGCAGGGAGCGGGGGAGGGGGCAACATTAGCCGGGACCGGGCATCGGGGCAAATCGAAGACTG